>JAGGYO010000282.1 GCA_021162505.1 bacterium | reverse complement strand
GTATAAGGAGATACAGGCGTTAACTACACCAGCCCCAATAAAAGTATACTTGAATGACGAGGATTATATAATATATTCCGATGATCTGGTATTCAATAATGATAATGTCTTGGACGATGTTTTTATAGGAAATACCCAAATGATCGTAATAATAAATGATTTTTATTTGCAGAAATTTACTGAAACCTCACCATTTACTATAAGTACTGCCGATACTACTCCAATTCCTTATGTCATAACACTAAATACAACTCAGGGAGCAAAAACAATTGATTTCGATTCTTCAAGTGGGCTCTATTACTGGGAAAAACAAGACGACTATGGAAATACTTATTACCAAGTAAGTGACGGAAGCAATGTAAATACACTTCCGGGAACAGTAGATGAACAATATGCTGATTTGTATGTATACGGAACCCCCGAAAGCATTATCGACTATACAGAATTAGAGGGCGACAGTACTTATTATTATAATGCAACTAAAAGTGATCTGCTCGGTAATACAGCAGGGAAACAAGGTTATTATGGTATCATTACATATCCTAATCACCCGATCAACTTAAAAGCAGAAGATGAAAACAAAGGCATAAAACTAACCTGGGATCCTACAGCCGGAGATATTTACAGATACTATGTATACAGATGTTCAACCAGCGGGGTTCTAAATAGTAGTGATCCCTTGAACGAGGACTATGTATCAAAGATAGGTGCTGTTTTAGATACAGGTGCTACCACGCCGTATGAATTCATTGATAACTATATAGACAGTTATTCCACATACTATTATTTCATTACAGCTTTCAATAGAGCAAATTCAACGGAAAGCTCCGCATCAAATGTAGCTTATGTAACAAAATATTTTGACCATGAAAAGGATCTTGCAAAAGCCCATGCTGTTCCAAATCCGTATTTCTACGGTAGTTCTGATGCTTCAAAAGAGAATGGAAACATTGTATTTATTAATCTTACATCCAATGCTGATATTTATATTTATACTATAAGAGGCAATCTTGTTAAAAAAATAGAGCATACCTCTACAAGCAGCGGCGCATACGGTGATGGCGCGGAACGCTGGGATCTTACAAATGATAGTGGAAACCAATTAGCCACGGGATTATATTTTTACTTGATAAAGAATCCTGACAATAAAGATGATGTTAAAAAAGGCAAAATTGCCATCATCAGGTAGGAGAAAGATATGAAAAAAATTATAATGATTTTATTTGTTTTGATCGTGATGGTCTCAATTCAAGCTGATAACAATGGAGTAATTTCGGGAGAATTTTTACTAATGCCTACCGGTCCCAAAGCATTTTCCCTTGGGAATTCAATGATAGGTTATTACAATGATCCAATTTCTTTGCTCTATAATCCCGCCAACTCATCTTTTTTCGATGCGGCAGCAATATCTCTGGGTCAGACAAGATATATATTTGACACCAAAATGGAATATTTTTCATTTACCATTCCTTTTAGCAAGAACAATAGTCTTGGTATTGGCGTTAATGTATTTTATACCGATCCCATAGATGTTTATACTTGGGCTGATCCCGAGAATTCATATGATCAATATGATGTTAGCGACAATCTTTTATTTATTAACTATAGTCGATTATTCGGAAATCTCAGCATTGGTATTTCCGGAAAGTTTTATAAAGAGGAGATAGCCAATGTTATTTCTGATACATTTTTAATTGATTTTGGAGTCGCATATAAATTAAATAAAGGCGGCTTTGGCTTTTCAGTTCAGAATTTTGGTAGTGGATTGACATTTGATAATGATTATAGGACCTATGATAAAGATTCTGAATATACCGCAAAATTAGAAAAGCTTCCGCTTAATATTCTCTTTGGGGGTAGCTATGAGGCGGTAAAGAACCTATCTGTATTTTTCCAAGGTAATATGGCAACAAAAAATACATTTAACTATTCTGCCGGAGTAGAATATAAACTATTTGATATACTTCCCATTAGAGTGGGTTATACAAATGTTGATGAAGGCGGTTTCGGCGCCGGATTTGGATTAAGTTATACCTTTAGAAAAACCAAATTGACCGGGAAAAAAGTAGATATCTTAACCCTTGATTTTGATTATTCCTATGTACCATACGGTGATCTGGGGGATATCCAAATTTTAGGAGTTACACTATTATTTAAATAAAAGGAGTGATAAATGCGCATAGCAATAAATGGCTTTGGTAGAATTGGAAGGCTTGTTCTTAGAAGAATATTTCTTGAAGAGAAATTCAACGATATTGAGATCGCCGCAATAAACGACATAACAGACGCTAAGACCTTGGCGCATCTATTAAAGTATGATAGTGTACATAAGATCTTCCCGTTATCCGTGGAAGTTCAGGGCAATGAAATTGTTGTGGCCGGCAAAAAGATCACCATATATAGTGAGAGAAATCCCGAAAATCTTCCTTGGAAGGAACTTGGTATTGATTATGTTGTTGAAGCAACAGGATTATTTAGAACATTTGAAAAAGCATCTATGCACATAAAAGCAGGCGCAAAAAGAGTAATTCTTTCGGCACCGGCAAAGGGCGAAAAAGGTGCGGACATAACAATAGTATTAGGGGTTAATGAAAAGAATTACGATCCGGAAAACGATCATATAATTTCAAATGCCTCATGTACAACCAATTGCTTAGGTCCCATTGCCTATGTATTAAATAAAGAGTTTGGAATTGAAAAAGGATTTATGTCCACAATCCATTCTTATACTAACGATCAAAAGATCCTGGATTTACCGCATAGTGATCTTCGTCGTGCCAGGGCAGCTGCTCTATCCATTATTCCCACTACTACTGGTGCTGCTAAAGCAATTGGTATGGTAATTCCCGAACTTGACGGTAAGTTAGATGGCTGGTCTATTCGTGTTCCCACTCCGGATGTATCTTTGGTGGATCTTCAAGTTAATGTAAAAAGAGAAACGACCATAGAAGAAGTTAATAATGCCATGAAAAAATATGCAGAAGGTGAATTAAAAGGAATTTTAGAATATTTAACCGAACCCCTTGTTTCTGTAGATATTATGGGTAATCCACATTCTTCGATCTTTGATCCGCTATTAACAAAGGTTAACGGTAATGTTGTTAAGGTGATCTCTTGGTATGATAATGAATGGGGTTATTCCTGCCGCGTTGTTGATCTAATAAAATTTATCGGCGAAAAAGAATAAATATTTATGCTAAGTATGAAGATTTTGCCACTTAAAGAAGGGAATAGGGTTTTACTTCGCGTTGATTTCAATGTCCCCATAAAAGACGGCAAGATCACAGACACAAGAAGGATCGATGCAACACTCCCAACTATTAATTTTCTTTTGGAAAAAAAGGTAAAAGTAATAATAATGGCACATTTGGGCCGACCAGCCGGGATCGGATATGAAGAAAAATTTTCTTTAAAACCAATTTATGAAAAACTAAAGGAGTACTTTCCTCAAAAGATATTTTTTTGCAAATCAGTCTTATCCGATGATCCTGTAGTGAAAATAAAGGAAATGGATAATGGTTCAATACTTCTTTTAGAGAACTTAAGATTTTACATGGGTGAAAAAGAGAATAATTTTGAATTTATTAGAAAACTGGCTCTTTTGGGGGACTATTATGTGAATGATGCATTTGGTGTAGTTCATAGAAAACATGCCTCTGTATACGGTGTTCCAAAAATGTTTGATTCTGAAAAGAAGGCATACGGTTTTCTAATAGAAAAAGAACTTAACTATTTACATAAGAAACTAAAAGATCCCCAAAGACCATATACAATCATTATGGGCGGCGCAAAGGTTGGGGATAAGATAAAATTAATTAAAAGAATGATAGATAAGGCTGATCATATTTTGATAGGCGGTGGAATGATGTTCACTTTTTTAGGTGTTCAAGGCAATATGATAGGAAAGTCACTTTTCGAATATGATAAAAAAGATATTGCAAAAGAGATCCTTGAAAAAGGCAAAGATAAGATCGTTCTACCCACAGATAGCTTAGTGGTGGATAATATAGAAAATCCTAATTATATTGAAGAGAAGAATATTAAGCAAATGAGTAGATCTGATATTGGTGTGGATATTGGAAACGAAACAATTGAAAATTTTAGATCAATTATAGAAAAGTCAAAAACAATTGTATTTAACGGTCCTATGGGTATATTTGAAGATGATAGATATGCTAATGGGACAAGAGAAATTGTTGCTGCGATTGCAGATTGCAAAGGTGTTTCTATTGTTGGCGGCGGTGATTCAGCAGCCAGCATTAAAAAATTTGGTCTTGAAGATAAGATATCACATATTTCCACGGGCGGCGGAGCCTCCTTGGAATTATTATCAGGAAAGGACTTGCCCGGATTAAAGGCATTGGAGTAAGAAATGAGAGAAACTATTGTAGCAGGTAACTGGAAAATGAACCTAAATTCATTATCAATAATGGATTTTATAAAAGATTTCCCACATTTAGTGGAAGATATAACAGAAGTAAAAAACATAATTTTTCCTTCCTCCGTATATCTTTATCTTTTTAAAGAGCAAAATACCATTTTATATGGTGGACAAAATGTTCATTTTGAAGAAAAAGGTGCATTCACAGCAGAAATATCTCCCGGAATGTTAAGAGACATGGGATGTAAATATGTTATTATTGGACACTCGGAAAGACGCCATATTTTCGGAGAAAATAACGACCTTTTAAATAAAAAATTAATTAGTGTTCTTAATAATAATTTAAATCCTATTTATTGTATTGGTGAAACCCTAGAAGAGAGAAAATCAAATAAAGCATTTGAAGTTCTGAAAAAGCAGCTTGTAGAGGGTCTAAAAGATATTGAAAACATTGAAAAACTCATAATTGCCTACGAGCCGGTTTGGGCCATAGGTACAGGTGAAACAGCAACTCCGGAGATCGCGCAAGAAGCTCATAAATTCATTAGAACAACATTAAATGAGATGCAGTCAAATAGGGGAGAAAATATTACGGTTTTATATGGCGGCAGCGTTAAACCGCAGAATGCTAAATCTTTAATAAAAATGCAAGATATAGATGGATTCCTTGTTGGAGGAGCTAGTTTGGTACCGGAAACCTTTGCTCAAATTACAAGGATCATAAGGGAGGATTGATCATGATGACATTTTTACTAGTACTTTATGTAATTATTTGTATAATTTTAATTATTGTGATTCTTATGCAAAGCGGAAAAGGTGGCACTTTGTCAAGTTTATTTGGTGGCGGCGGTGGTAGCGACCAGTTCTTCGGCGCCTCAGGAGCCAACAAACTTTTGAATAGGACCACCATAATTTTAGGAACATTATTTTTTATCCTATCGATAGTTTTAGCTATTATGTCAAAGGGAAATTACTCCTCGTCATCGCTGATGAAAAGTACAAAAGCCCCAAAAACAAAGGTTGAAAAGATACAACCGGTTTCAACAGAGCCAAAATTACCGGTTCCCGCGAATAACAACGGTGATACAACCACCAAAGAGATCAGCAATACTGAAAATAAAACAGAAAGCGCTTTACCGCAAACACAAAATACCGAAAATACTACACAACCCGATACTGGTTCTAAATAATAACTTAAAATTGCCGGGGTGGCGGAAATGGCAGACGCGCTAGGTTGAGGGCCTAGTGAGCATTATTGCTCGTACGGGTTCAAGTCCCGTCTCCGGCATTAAATTAAGTTCAAGGTCGAAGGTCGAAAGTCAAAAAAGTTCTAAGTACTAAGTTTAACATTTCATATTGTAACAATATAATACCTCTTAACGGTTTTAAAAAATTCTTTAAATATGGTATAATACACAATTGGAGGCAAATATGTTGAACTTCGGTTTGGTGGGCTGTGGCAGAATAGGAATAAGGCATGCAACATTACTTTCAAATATGGAGCATGCAAAACTGACAGCAGTTTGTGATATTGATGAAAAAAAAGCAATTGAATTCTCCAAAAAATTTAATGTGCCATTCTATACCGATTATATGGCAATGGCAAAAAAAGAAACACTTGATGTCATAAATATATGTACCCCCTCCGGTTTTCACGCAAAACATACAATAGATCTTGTTCCGTATATTGACAATATCATTGTAGAGAAACCAATGGCTTTAAAACTGGAAGATGCGGATAATATGATAAATACATGTAAAAAAGAGGGTACTCGCCTATTTATCGTGAAACAAAACCGTTTCAATTTGCCGATTATAAAGTTAAGAGAAGCAGTTGAAAAAGGAAGGTTTGGCAGAATTTATCTCGGCACCGTTAGAATTCATTGGCGCCGCGCTCAAAAATATTACGATATGGATAATTGGCATGGTACATGGTCAATGGACGGGGGAGTACTAACAAATCAATCCTCCCATCATATTGATATGTTGCAATGGATGCTGGGTCCCATCAAAGAGCTCTTTGCCTATACAGATACATTTTTCCATAAAATTGAAGTTGAGGATACGGGTATTGCGGTTTTAAGGTGTCATTCCGGAGCCATGGGTACAATTGAGGCCACAACCAATACTTCACCCGAAGATCTGGAAGGCTCTATTAATATTTATGGGGAAAAAGGAACTGTGGAAATAGGCGGTTTTGCAATGAACAAGATCGTAACATGGAAATTTGAAAAAAAATTACCGGAAGATGAAAATATTATTGAAAAATACTCTGTTAATCCACCCAATGTTTATGGGTTTGGCCATAAAGCATACTTGGAACATGTTGTTGATTCAATAATGAACAATAAGGCGGGTCTTATAGATGGTGCAGAAGGTAAAAAATCACTTGAGATCATTCATTCGATATATGAGTCGGCTGAAACAGGAAAACCCGTTATTATCTCGGCAACTCCACATAATAGCAAACTTGGAAAAACATAATGAAGGTACCTTTTCTTGATCTTAGCAGACAGTATAGATATATAAAAAACAATATTTTCATGGGTTTTGAGGGGATTTTCGAAAAACAGAACTTTATATTAGGAAAGGAATTAAATGATTTTGAGGTAAAGATGACGGAATATTTAGATGTCCCCTATGCAATCGGAGTGGCATCAGGAAGCGATGCCTTATGGTTATCTTTTGAAATATTAGGTATCGGCCCGGGAGACGAGGTTATTACAACTCCCTTTACTCATGCTTCTACTGCTATTGCTATATACAGGACCGGTGCTACACCGATATTTGTTGATATTGACGAAAGAACCTTTAATATTAATCCGGGAGCAATAGAGAAAAAAATAAATTCAAATACCAAAGCCATTATGCCCGTTCACCTTTATGGTCAAGCAGCAGACATGAATTTTATAATGAAAATTGCAAAGCAGCACGATCTATTTATAATTGAAGACGCCTGTCAAGCGTTTGGAACAGAGTATGGAAGTGAAAAAGTGGGTACACTGGGAATTCTGGGAGCATTTTCCTTTTATCCCACCAAAAGTTTGGGTGCCTATGGTGATGCAGGCATGATCGTTACTAAAAATGAGAAATATTACAATGAAATGCTTAAGATGAGAAATCACGGAGAATTAAACAATAATTATTCTGAATCAATTGGGGTAAATTCAAGATTAGATACCTTGCAAGCCGTTGTTCTCATGGAAAAATTGAAGTATATTGATAATTGGAATGGGTTGAGAATGGAACATGCTAAACTATATAATGAATTATTTCATAAAAAGGGACTTGATGAATATATTGAAATTCCCTATGAATCAGAAATGTCTACGCATATTTATAATTTGTATACTATTAAAGTGAAGGAAAAACGCGATCTTTTATACAATTTTTTATATAAAAAGGAGATAGGAACAAAAATATATTATAAAACCCCGCTTCATTTGCAAAAGGGCTTTAATTCCTTGAATTATAAAGAAGGGGATTTTCCAATAGCCGAGAAGATTGGAAATGAGGTTTTGTCTCTTCCAATTTTTCCAGAATTGCGTGAAGATGAAATAGAATTGGTGGTGAAAACCATAGAAGATTTTTATAAAGAGGTGAAAGAATGAAAATACTGATCACCGGCGCAGCCGGATTCATCGGGTCAACACTCACGCTTGCATTACAAGACGAATACAAAGAAGCAAAGATATATGCAATAGATAATTTCTGGTCCGGTAATTTTAAGAATTTAAAGGGCTTCCGTGGAATATTTTACCCATATTCAATAGGTGATGAAGATTTTATGGAATTTGTAAAAGACCTTGAGCCCAATGTTATCTTCCATATCGGCGCAATTTCAGATACTACCGTTACAGATCAATATAAAATGACAAAGATAAATGTTCTTTCCTTCAAGAAATTACTTGAATTTACCATACCCAACCAAATTCCCGTCATTTATGCTTCTTCTGCATCGGTATATGGTAAAAAACCCGGACCCAATAAATTGGACGATGGTGATTCACCTGAAAATGTTTATGCTTTTTCTAAATTCATGATGGATAATATCACAAAACATCATTTAAAAAATGGTGTAAAATCCCAGATCACAGGATTACGGTTTTTTAATGTTTATGGTGAAAAGGAAAAATATAAGGGTAAATTCGCATCAATGGTGTACCAATTATGTGTAAAGATGTTAAGGGAAGAGCATCCCAGATTATTTAAAATGGGCGAACAAAAGAGAGATTTCGTATATATAAAAGATATCGTGTCAGGTATCATCTCCACCTATAAATCCGGTATTAGCGGAATTTATAACCTCGGATCCGGCAGTGCCACTACATTCAATAGGGTAGTAGAAATCATAAACAGCGAATTGGGAACAAATTTACAAATTGAATATATTGATAATCCATTTACATTTTATCAAGACCATACTGAGGCGGATCTGAACTTGTCTGAAAAGATCGGTTATAGATCTCAATGGAATATAGAAAGAGGGATCTCCACACTCATTGAGAATTTAAAAACAAAAGGAGAATTTGAATGATACGGGTGAGATTTGCCCCGTCCCCAACGGGTTTATTGCATATTGGCGGAGCCAGGACAGCATTATTTAATTACCTTTTTGCCAAAAGATATAATGGAAAATATATCTTACGAATAGAGGACACCGATATTGAAAGATCTACAAAAGAATCAGTGGATAATCTTATAAGAAGTTTAAAGTGGCTTGGCTTGTCCTGGGATGAGGGACCAGAAATCGGCGGGAACTTCGGTCCCTATTATCAAACACATCGATTTGATCTATATAAAAAATATTTAGATAAATTAATTGATACGGGTGATGCATATCCATGTTTTTGCAGTCCGGAAGAATTAAAAAAAGAAAGAGATGAGCAATTAAAGAGCGGTGCACCGGTAAAATATTCCGGCAAATGTAGAAATTTGACTCCGGAAAAATTAAAAGAGAATATTGAAAAGGAAAAACAGTTTTCAATACGGTTCAAAGTACCGGAACATAAGAAGATCGTATTCAAGGACTTGATCCACGGGGATATGGAATTTGATTCGGAAATACTTGGCGATTTTGTAATAATGCGTTCCAATGGATATCCTACATACAATTATAGCGTGGTAATAGATGATGCTCTTATGAAGATCACTCATATTATAAGAGGAGATGATCACCTTTCAAATACACCAAAACAGGTGATGCTTTATGAATCACTGGGCTTCCCCTTGCCAATTTTTGCCCATGTTTCAATGATATTAGGTGTCGATGGCACGAGATTATCAAAAAGACACGGTGCCACCTCGGTGGAAGAATTTAAAAAACAAGGATTTTTACCTGAAGCAATAGATAATTTCTTGGCGCTATTAGGGTGGTCCGCCCCGGAAAAGGATGGGAAACAAGAGGAGATATTATCATTAGAAGAAATGTCAAAACTATTTTCTTTGGAACATGTATCAAAAACTCCCGCAATGATGAATATTGACAAATTGCATTGGATAAACGGAATTTACTTAAGAAAAAGGGATCCCGAAGAGATACTTTCCCTTACTCCCAATATCTTGGACCATGAATTTTTTAATAAAAACAGAGAAAAAGCATTAAGGTATATTAAAGCATTGAAAGATCATTTTTTTACATTAAATGATGTGGAATCACATATTACTGATTTCACGGAATGGAAATTAGAAAAGGAACTTGTGGGACCTTTGAACGAAAATTATATTGCACTTTTAAAAAAGATGCTTATCTTTATAAAAAAATCGGGATCTTTAGATCTGAGCAATGTGGGAAAAGCGTTTAAATTCCTATCAAAAGAATTTGGTATTAAAGGGAAGGAATTATATATTCCAATGAGAAAGATCCTCTCTGGAAAAGAAGAAGGCGCACAGCTGCAATATTTTTTCATCCTACTTTCAAAAGAAGAATTAATAAGAAGATTTGAAGCGGCTATAAAGGAATTTGAGTAAAATGCAGAAGATCTACGGAAGAAATTCAGTATATGAGGCATTAAAAAAAGACGACAGAGTGTTTATTAAACTCCTGATAAAAGAAGGTAGTGTGGGTGAAAAGATCAGGAAGATCGGAGAACTTGCGAGAAACAAAGAGATAAAAACCGAGATCATATCAGCAAAAAAATTCAAAGCCAGTTATCCCATGAATGCCCAGGGCGTAGTGTTGTTCCTTGGGAAAAGAAAATATTTTCCCATATTGGAAATATTGAAATATGCGGAGGCAAACAATGAAATGCCCTTTATTGTTCTTCTTGACCGTATTCAAGATGTCCATAATCTTGGTTCCATTATTAGAACCGCTGCTGCATTAGGTGTTCATGGCTTGGTCATTCCCAAACATAACTCGGCGGGGATCACTCCGGAAGTTGAAAGGATCTCTCAGGGGAATATAAATAAATTGCTTATTTGCAAAACCCACAATCTCTTAAAGGAAGTAATGTTACTGAAGGAAAAAAATATAACGATACTTGGACTTGATATGAATGGAGATATGGATATAACGAACTATAAAGATGATAACGGGATTGCTCTCATTCTCGGGAATGAGGGCGAAGGGATACGATTGGGACTATTGAAAGAATGTGACCATGTTTTGAAGATACCTATGGAGAATAATGTCGAATCAATGAATGTTTCAGTTTCATTTGCAATTGCTGCATTTGTTTTAAAAAATTAATATATACTCATTAAATATTTGTTTAATATTTTTCAGTACTGCGATTTGTGCTACTGCCACCGTAGCTCTTTTAATAATCTATCTAAGATCTCTTCTTTGTTTATATTCTCAGCATTTGCTGAAAAGCTTAAGATGATCCTATGTTTTATTATAGGATAAATAAGGTTTTTTACATCCTCATCACTTACAATAGAATGACCTTTCAATAATGCCATTGCCTTTGAAGCATGCATAAGGTATTGGCTTGCTCTCGGTCCGGCTCCCCACTTTAAATAATTTTTTATAAAATCAAATTTTGTAGTATTTGGTCTTGTATTTCTTATGAGTTCGACGATCTTCTCAATCAATTCTTTTGATATTTCAATATTTTTGATAAAATCAATATATTTCACGAGTTTATTCCCATCAATAATGGACTCCAATTCAATATTTTCAATATCCGGGTAATTAGCGCTAATGTCGATCTCTATATCGTTTTTAGGATAATCCATTTCAATATTGAAGAGAAATCTATCTAATTCCGCTTCCGGTAAAGGATAAGTTCCTTCCTGCTCAATTGGATTTTGTGTCGCGAAAACAAAAAAAGGTCTTTGCAGCTCGTAGGCAATTCCAGCGACAGTAATAGTTTTTTCTTCCATTGCCTGTAATAATGCCGCCTGCGTTTTTGGTGGAGTTCTATTGATCTCATCTGCAAGAATAAGATTCGCAAAAACGGGTCCTTTATGAAATGTAAAATGTTTTTTCTTGTTCTCATCAAAGTCAATGATCTCTGCACCAATAATATCGGATGGCATCATATCCGGAGTGAACTGGATCCTGGAAAAACTTAGTTTAAAAAGCTTGCTGAAATGCTTGATAAGCATTGTTTTTGCCAATCCTGGCACACCGGTAATAATAGAATGTCCATTGGATAAAATGGATATTAGAATAAGATCCTTTACCTTTTCCTGTCCGTAAACGATCTTACTTATTCTTTTCTTAGCATTATTTAAAAATCCAACGATTTCGTCTATTGTTTTCCCTTCCTTTAATTTACTATTTGCCATTTTCCATCCTTTTTTTCAATATAAAAAAGCATTTCTCCCTGAATTGAATTTTCGGTTCCGAACTTATATATTTCATTGTAAATAGACATATCTTTACCATTGTATATACCTTTTAAGGTATAGTCAAAAGAAATTTGAAGTTTTGAGTCAGAGATCTTGATACTAGTTACATTTTGATAATCAAAATGAATATCTGTGAACAATTCGAACCAGAAATTTTTGTAATAATCAATAAAGTTATCTTTATTTCCAATAATTGAGATGAAATTATCTGCGATCAACGGTTTTAATAATGCGGCATCTTTTTTATTAATAGCATTTTGTAAATTTTTTAACAGTAAAGAATAATTAGTAATGTTTTGCATTGGTCCTTTGTTATCCTTAATTATTTCCGGAGTATTACCCAAAATGGCAGTAATCTTTTCTAAAAATGACTTTGCTTTACTTTTATTAATGGTCTTAATATTATTGAATTCATCATAGGCAAGCGCAAAATCCCCATTTGCCATGAATTGCACTCCGTTTTTATATGCTTCTTTATCTTTTTTCCAAGATGTGATCTTGTCCTTTGCTTCTTTATGAAACTCCTTGCCCTTATCTTTTTCTAAAAATTGTTCATAATATTTTTGTGCATCATCATAACTCTTGGATCTTTCATTTAGTAACCCCAAATAATAAAATACAATAGTATAATTTGGTCTGGTATAAACAAGGTCTTTTAAAAGCTCGTATGCTTTTTTATTATCTTTGCCGATCAATTTCTTTGCCCACTCCAATTGTGATTTTTTGAAATGTACTGCAATGCCATTATCCATTTCCGGTGAATATGAAACTACATTACGGTATTCTTTTACCGCATTTTCCCAATCACTGTTTTGAAAATACTCTTCAGCCTTGATCTTATGCTCTAATGCTTGTTTTCTTAGATTAATACCCGAGATCATAACAAATGTAAGTATGATCAACAATATAATATTTATTTTTTTCATTGTTTTCTCCTTAAACCGTTTTTTTAGAAAATCTTTTTATCAGATCCATAGCATAACTTTCATCAAGAGGAATAGTAAAATCAAAAAAATCTTGTTTTAAATAACCATGATAATCCGATCCACCGGTAATTATAAGATCATTTGATCTTGAGTATTCCAAGAGGAAATTCGTGAATTCACCATTTTCCGGATGATAAACCTCTATTCCATCGAATCCAAATTTCATTAGTTGATAAAATTCATCAATATTTTCCATATTAAAATAGATCCCGGCATGTGCCAGAACAGCAATACCACCTTTTCGATGAATGATGTCAATAGCATCTTCAACGGAAAAGTAGAATTTTTTAGCATAACATGGACCGTTATCATACAAATATTTTTGAAAAGCTTCTAATATCGACTTGACAAATCCCTTTTCTTTAAGCAAAATAGCGATATGAGGCCGCCCGTAGTTTTTGGACTTAAATCTTTTTTCGATTTCACTAAAAGAAATATTTATACCATAATAAGATTTTAATTTTTCAAGCATTCCTATAATTCTTTCCTTTCTTTTAATATTCATTTTATGAAACAATGTTTTTAGTTCTTCATCTTCGTGATCAAAAAAATATCCCAAAATATGGTACTCTTTTTCACCTAAATAGGAAGATATCTCAACGCCGGGAATAACAGTAATATCAATATCAGCGCCTTCTTTTATTGCACTGGGAATACCTAAAACCGTATCATGGTCCGTAACAGCAATAACTGAATGTCCGGAAAGTTTTGCAAATTTAACAAGATTTTGCGGAGTAAGGATACCATCTGAATAGGTAGTGTGTAAATGTAGATCGATCTTCATATTAATAAGCGGGATACGGGATTCGAACCCGCGACCCCCTGCTTGGGAAGCAGATGCTCTACCAGCTGAGCTAATCCCGCATCAAAAACTTTATAGTAAATTACTAAAACTACTTTTAGCAACTGCTTCAACTATATCGGAATTGATCTTTGTAGATCCAAGATCAACACATGCAACCATAGAATTATAGCAAAGAGTATTAATTAAACGAGGGATACCTTTTGTTTTTTCATAGATCTTATCATAAACATTATCATCAAAGAAGTCAATTGTTGCCCCGGAAATACTTAATCTATGCTGAATATATGTTTTGATCTCACTTTTTTGCAAGGGTCCCAAAGTTATTTTCACTGTAACCCTTTGTGCCAAAGGAGGATCTAATTTAAGATTGTCCTCTAATTCAGGAATACCCAGTAGAACTATATTTATGAGTTTTTGTCCGCTTACTTCAAGATTTGTCAATCCCCGCAATTCCTCCATTTGGTCTTTATTGGTAAGCATATTTGCTTCATCAATGAGGATGACGGGTTTTTTCCCCTGTCCGTTTAACTCCATAAGTTTTTTATACAATTCGGTAACTATTAAGATCGGGTCATCAGGATTAGAAAAAGATCCAATGTCCACACCCATCAATTTTGCGATCTGCCTAGTTATCCATATTCCGGGGATGCCCGTATGAATAACAATTAAGAGTCCGACCTCATAATTATCGGGATTTAGATCCATGATCAATTTTCTTGCAAGCATGGATTTACCCATTCCCGCCCCACCGATCAATACCGATAATCCACCCATACGGTCTATTAAATATTTGATCTTATTGAATGCACTGGTGTGTTGTATTGACTGGAAATAATATTTCTCATCAACAGTGGTTTTAAAGGGGATGTCTTTAATATTAAAGTATTTTTCTAAACTCAGTTCTTCCATATATTTTTATAAAAAACTAATTTTCGGATTTTGTTTGGGTGGCTCGCCATCATTTTTTTTGTCCTCTTTCTTTTTCTCGGGTATTGGTGGCTTTTTATCGGGCAGTGCTCCCGTTCCACCGTTATTATCCGCAGCACTAAGAAGATCCTGGATGCTTTCCTGAGAATTTACTTCCTCCGCAACGGTTTTTTGCTTTTGAATATTCAATTCTTTTTTTAATTTGGAAATTATTTTATTTACGCTCTGGAATCTTGCATTTATTTCATAAACTTCAAGATAAACCTGGAATGCCTTTTGTTTTTCACCCATTTGTTCTAAAGCTTGCCCAAGCAGAAACTTGAATTTTAAGCCCGTGTTTTGATCACTACCTATTCCCTCCAACCCCTTCGTTGCCCAGTTTATTGTGGCTTCATAAAAACCCTGATCCAAAAAACATTGTGCAATTTGCTCAACAGAGGGTAAATATACATCTGAAGTGGGGTCTTGAATGACCTTTTGGAACTCAACAATAGCTTTGGAAAAAAGCTGCATACTGTAAAACGCCATACCCATATCAAAATGTGCCTTTATATCATCGCCGATCACCTCATCAACTTTATCTTGAAAATTGTCAACCGCGTCATTAAAATCACCCTGAATTACTTCATTTTTATTAACCGTTGTTACTAAATTTTCTTTATTATCTGCCGAGGGTGAGATATTTTTCGGCTCTTCCTGAATAGGCGCAGTGTCTAAATTTGGTGTTGGAATATTTTCCTGTGGTTTTGGTTCGTTCTCTCTTTCGATGGAATCTTCTACCTGTTCTAATAAAGCTTTTTTCTTGTCGATCTCTTCTTTGAATCTTCCAAGCTCAGGATCATTTTTTAAACTTTTTGCTCTTTCATAAGCATTAATTGCGGTATCATAATCGGCATGATTATAATAGATCTTAATAAGGGTTTTATAATATTTTGTTGCATTATCGTTATCGCCGTTGAGCATGGCATTATCCGCGAGGGTCTTCAAGGCACTCTCATTATTAGGATCGATCTCAAGGACTTTCTTAAAATTTTCCGTGGCTTTATCATAAATTCCCGTATTATTAAAAGTATTTGCCTCATCCAATAGATCTGCCAATTTTCTTTTTGTTTGAAAATCTATAGATACACTGGGTATTTCCATTATATTAGTAGGAAGCTTGACTTCTCCGGGAGTTGTTTTTACGGCTTCCGTTAATGTTTCTTTGTCATTTATTTCAGTAGCCGGAGTTATAATACCACCTTTAACATCTACTCCCAAAGTTCTAAGTTTTTCAATTGCAGGTAAATTATTGGGAGCAATGGCTATAATTTTTTTAAGTATCCTTTTTGCTTCATTGAATTGAGATTTGTCTAAAGCATATTTTACAGCTTCTTGATATTTATTAACGGCAAGTTCATTTCTCCCCTCTTCCTGATTGTTATCCCCAAAGTATTCTAAAACAGGGATAAAATCGGGTTTGTATTTTAAACAGTGTTGAAATGCCAATTTAGCTTGCTGGAGTTTGCCTGCTTTTAAACGGGTCTGTCCCAGTTCATAATAAGCATCTACAAAATAAGGATTAGCTCCTATCACTTTTTTCAATAATGTTTCGGAAGTCGTATAATCCTCTTTTGATTGTGCTATTAATGCCTTAGCATAATTAACATGTTCTTCTGATACAATGGACGATAAAAGGATAATTTGTTCCTCGGCTTTGTCGAATTGTCCTGCTTTTAGGTATCCCCTAATGACGGTAATGATCTCATCTTTTGCTTCATTTTTATTTCCCGCATCAATGAATTTTTTAGCCAAACTCAAATGAAGATCTATATTATCAGGATCCAATCGTGCCATACGAGAATAAATGTCCCTTACTATTTCATCATCAAATGCATTCAATAACTCAGTGGCACCAACATAGCTATTAAGTGCATCTTCATTCATTCCTTCATTTTCGTACAATTTCCCCATTTCATAAAATGCTTTACCGTTCTTATCGTCAAGACGAGTGATCTTTTTATATGTTCCAATTGCCTTTGTAAATTCGCTTTTCTCAATATAATATTTGGCTACTTTTTGGTACATAGAATATGCTTGTTTTAGATCTCCCTGCCTGGAGTAAATATCTCCTAATGTGGTCAATGCAGGTATATTGTAGGGATCTATGGCAACTATCTTTAAATACTCGTTAATAGCAAGGCTCCACCTGCCTTGTTGATAAAAAGTTTGTGCCTTTTGAATGAGGACTCTTACATCAATACTTTCCATAAATGAATATTATAATAAATTTTTCGTTTTTTTCAAATATTTTTTAATATTTAATTTATTTTTCCAAACCAAGTGTAAAATCAAAATCACTGAAAAAATGTTCATTTCCCTTTTTTATATCTAAAGTTTTTCTAATATATGGTGCTAATGGATAAAATTTTGATTTTCCTTCGGGGGGAAGGGTCCCGCTTTCTCCGGGATATAATGGATTAAAAGATGTATTTTCTTTTTTTCTCATAGCGTAATTAAAAATGGTCAATCCTTTTATCGTAGTTCTTTTCTGCTTTACAGGATTTTTGGAAAGGTAAAGATAACAAAAGGACTTAAAATTATCCATGATGGGCAATTTTTTACTTATTAAAAAGCTGTGTACATTTCTTCTTCCCTCAGGTAATCGATTATTAACTATATCAATGTCATAACCGGTATTTTTATGATCCCATTGAATCCGAATAGTCCTTTTTTGATTATAATAATCTTTTAAGGTCTCCTCCGATTTGTAATAAATAAGGTTCGCTTTACTATCAATAACAAGCATCCCTTGAATAAAATAATCTGTATTCCCGGTATAATTCAAACCACTTCCGCTTGTTGAAAGGGTATTATCCGTACCTTCATCATTTTTTTTTAATCCCAATAGATTATTTCTCGCGCTGCCGGAGGTATCATTAGTTTTATCTGTTCCTCCGCCACGGTTCAATTGTGCTTGATTTTTATCGATATAAACATAATTTGCAGCATATCTTTCACTATGAAAGGTATAGTATTCAATGGGGATTTTTTCACCGTTTTCCTCAAATATTCCCGTTTTATAAAGAGTAATGTTATCAAATCCATAGTATTCTTTATTGGAGTTGAGCATTTTGAAAGTTAAGATCTCATTTCCAAAAGAAGAGACCATAAGGCATATAAAAAAAACAAGATATAATAATCGCTTCATATTCGACTCCTATCCTTATATATTAAACGAAAAAAAATAATTATTATTCCCTAATCTCATAATTCAGTATGCAGTACTAAGTATTTAGTTTTTCCACTTAGTACCAATGACTTAGTACTTAGTACCATTTTTTGGTCCTTTGAACCCTTAAACATGGACAGTTTAAATCAATAAAAAAAAGAGGGAGGCATAATGCCTCCCTGAAAAGACCTTTAATATAATTTACCGAATGTTTCTTCCCACGCCTCTACTGTTTCTTTTACTCCTGAAATTATGAGCTCTTGATCTCACACCTCTTTTTACCCTTTTACCCATGTCCATAAAATGCATTCTGAATTTTTCAAACTGTTCTTTTGATAGGATCTTTTCAACTTGCTTCAGATGGTTTATCCTTGCGGTTGCAAGTTTATCTCTCAAAACAATGATCTGCTTTTGATATTGCAGTATCTTATCATAATTGATCTTATCATTGAGAAGTTCTTCTTTGACATTCAATCGGATCTTCTGTATCTTCAATTGGATCCTTGCTCTGGATTTTCTCTGAGAATCTCTTAATTTTTCAAGTTTTGCGACTTGTGCATCCGACAGTTTTAATTCAACTTGCAAGCGTGCCATTGGCTGGAAATTCTGTTCATACATTGTCTGCTGTCCCTGCCCCCGCATTGGTGTTCCATTACCTTGAATTGCAAATGAGCTGCTTGCTAAAACCAAAACAAAAAGTAAAGCGAAGAGTTTGACTCTTTTCATAACAACCTCCATTGTCGTTCATACTATCATAACGACCAAGAAAAAAAAAGGTTACAGGATAT
>JAGGYO010000065.1 GCA_021162505.1 bacterium | reverse complement strand
TCCTTTTCATTCCATGCACGGGTTTCACGATTAATCATTTCTTGTATCTGTTCTTTAATTGTATCCATTTTTTTCTCCGAAAGTATTCATATTATAAAATTTTCTTCTATTATTTTGATTCCTGATCCATCCAAAATCTCTTTTTACCAACCACAATTTGTCATTATTTAAAATTATTTAACATTATGTAACAAAGACTAATAAAAGTCAATTTAAAAAAATAGGGACACATCTCATTTTTTCTTCAAAGAAAGATTTAAAAAATGGGATGTGTCCCTATTTTTTATTCATTGTGATTAGCGGGAATGTGTGCATATATTTACGATTATTTGGATAATAAAAAGGCCGAGCATGATGAGCCCTCTTGGCAAAGAAGTTTTCCACACCATCACTACAAATCCATAATTCATCGCATAATAGAGACCTAAATAAGGGGTTAATAATTTCCAATTCTTTCGAAAGGGAATTTTTAAAATATGATCGTATAAACCTTCTAAGGTTAAAAAGGCTAAGAATATTACCAGAAAGATACTATATTGCACTGCTTTTTGTTCCCGTGCAACTAAAAAAATCCCATAGACCGCCGGAATAGCCAGGAGTAAATAGACCCATCCGATTCGTTTCAGAAGGGCTATTTTATCCTTCCGAATCAGAAAGATAAAGATTAAAAATAAATTATTTACTAGTCCAAGGAGAAAAAATAATTCTTCTAACATATAATACTCTTTCCTTAGAGTACAGGAAGTTGCCCGACCAATAAAAGGGCAATTTAGGTGTAGCGAAACGAAACCTTATACTATCTGATCTGTTATATGCTGAATGGGTACATCTTTTTTTCAATCATTTTTATTCATTTATTATACAAAATTACTACTATTTCTTCTGTAAATTACTCATTTTGCTTGCCCCTCGAACAAAAAATAAAAACGGTATAAAACAAATTACCGCCATAATAATAAGAATGACAATGGCAAGTAAGTCTATAGATGTATTTTTTAAGTGAGATTGAATGGCAAGAAAGGGGATTAGCCCAAGTGATAGAAATACATAAGTAATGAACAGTCCGGCGCCAACAACGTACCCAAGTGGTTTCTTTTTCCACAAAAAGAATCCGCCAATAAACATTGCCGGACTTGCAATAGAAAAGTCATCAATCCAGAGTGCAAGCTCTTGTGGATCGATTAACATTTTGTTTATAAGTGCATTAGCGATTAGACCTGTTTGCCTTAAAACAATAAGAACTGATAGTCCAATGAGAATACCTCCTGAGACTTTGGCTGGTATAATGTCTGATAAATGATTACTGACAGCATTACCATCGATACTTACTATGATCCCAATTAATGTATAAATACTCAACGAGAATAG
Source organism: bacterium (assembly GCA_021162505.1). Lineage (GTDB taxonomy): Bacteria > AUK180 > AUK180 > AUK180 > AUK180 > AUK180. The sequence continues at coordinate 1,797 of JAGGYO010000065.1, read as the reverse complement.
AATAAGGTATGGTAAAAAAAGAATATTAAATGGAACACAGATGATGTAAGGGAAATAAACGTATAACATATAAAAAATTGCTCCGGGCCAGCAAAGCAAACCAATAAGTTTACCTCGCCGAGTGAGCCATATCGAAATAAGCAGTAATGGTAATCCGACAACCAGGTTTACAATGTCGTTGGGAACGAAAGAGTGTAATAGGTTTTCTGTTGGATATAGGCTTTTTTGATACAAAACTCCGATAATACTGACAGTTGCGACAATTAGTGCAATGATAAGAGATGAAACATACAATATCTTTATATCAAATCTCAATGGTAGAATTTCAGAGTCAATTACGGTTTTTTTCATAAAAATATTACCTTCTTTTAATAAATTACAATTTATATATTCACCGCATTTCGCATATAACTTTTTTATATCCGAAATAGAATGAATATTTTTTAATCTCTTTTTACCTACCGGCCACAATTTGTCATTATTTGAAACTATTAACATTATGTATTAAAGATTAATAAAAGTCAATTGATAAAAAATTATCATTTTCTTGGGTAAGATTTTATACCTCCCGAGCAAGGTCAATACTTTGATCCGGTAATCCGGTATTGGATGCATTTACAAGAATAGGATTCACATTTCTTTATTTTCTTGAAATTATGGAAGTTATCACCAGACCCAGGCCTATTCCTAAGAGTATACATGCAACAAAAGCAAGAGGAGATTCCTTTAGGAAAAAAAATCCAGCACCAATACCTATAAGTACCCCTCCACCGATAGCCCATGTGCTCTTATCTTCTTTTTTGTTTGTCTTATCCATTTTATTTACCTCCTTTTTTTTAATTATTTAAATTCTCCTGTGTAGTTATCATGTTAGATTTTGTTATTATGCTCCACAGTTATGACTACATTCCCCTTTTTGTGTCCCTTGTCAACATACCTGTGAGCCTCGACAATTTGTTCAAACGGATAGCGTCTATCTATGACCGTTCTTAACTTTCCAGCCTCAACAAGCTCTTTGAGGAAAATTAAATCTTCAGTCTTTTCTCTTCCTATCTTATCATGAACTGACATGTATATTCCCTTCGGAGTTAGTGCTTTTTTGCACTTTGATTTCGAGCTTTTTCCAACGGCATCAAAGATGATATCATAAAGCTCTCCTCTTTCTGTAAAATCTTCTTTGGTATAATCAATGACTTTATCGGCTCCCAGAGATTTTACCAATTCTAAATTCGTGGTACTGCAAACTCCGGTAACTTCTGCCCCAAAATACTTGGCAAGCTGTACCGCAAAAGTACCTACACTTCCAGAAGCTCCATAGATTAGAACTTTTTGCCCACTCTGGATATTTCCTTTTCTAAGAAACTTCAATGCCATATTTCCCCCGGTAGGAATTCCGGCGGCGGCTTCCTCATAGGTCATATTGGCCGGTTTTATTGCCACCATCCCGTCTTCGGGCAGACATTTATACTCTGCATAAGCGCCAAATTTTAAACCGCAAGATGCAAAAACCTGGTCACTTTTCTTAAACAATTTTACGTCTTTACCTACGGCTTCAACATCTCCGGCTAGCTCAAACCCCAGTATAGCTCTTCTCGGTTTTCTGAAACCAAGAAATATCCGTGCGAAGAGTCGTTCTCCGGCAGGTACTGTGAAGCTTCGAATTCTAGTGTCCCCCCGATGTACAGTTGTCGCATATATTTTTATCAGTACCTCATTGTTCTTCGGAGTAGGTTTTTCTATTTCTTTGAGCTGAAGAACTTCCGGTGGTCCGTATTTTGTGCAGACAATCGCTTTCAT
>JAGGYO010000013.1 GCA_021162505.1 bacterium | reverse complement strand
GTAGTTCTATTCTCTCGATGAGAAAAAAACAGCTTTGCAAATAATCACCATAGGCAATTACACCGTGTTTTTTTAATATAATTAATCCTTCATTTCCATTAATTTTACTTTCAACTTCATTGGCAAGTTCAATGCTTCCCGCAGGAAAATAATCCGCATACCCGATAAATGGAATATTTCCCTTCGCTTCTGGTAAAATATTAATATCTATTTTTTCGTTCATTAAAAAATATGAAATTGTATTTACAGGATGTGCGTGGATCACTGCTTTTATATCTGGATTTTTATTATAGAATTTCAAATGCATTCCTGTTTCCATTGATGGCTTCACCATTTTTCTTTTATCAAAGTTACCATGGAGATCTACAAAAACAAGATCATTTTCACTGACATCCCCTTTTGAATATCCTGTGGGTGTAATGATAATAATGTCTTTTTGCCTTATGGATAAATTACCGTCATTGGCTATTACATATTTCCTATCATAAAGAAGGTGCGAGTATTTTATTAATTCTAAAATTTTTGTCATTGCTTTAAATAATCTAATTGTGGCAAGGTTTTATTTAAAAACATCACTTTAAATTTTTCGTCCGTTAATCGTTCTTTACTGATAAAATGAGTATAATTAAAAATGGGACCTACAAAAATATAATTAGGATAATCTTTTGGAACAATAAACATATGAGAAAAACCGTAAACGCCCACTTCAAGAACGCTTTTTGAGTTCGCATCAGTATGCACATCTGCAACCAAATAGCTATTTTTAGAACGAGTATCAACATTGGATAAGACGCTTTTAATGGTATCGGGAAATTTGTAGAAATAGTCCATATCTTTTTCGCTTATGTTTTTTTTCTCCAAAATAGAGGACATTCTTTGGGCAATACTTCCCAATTTCTGAAACTTATCATATAGCTGATAATCGTTCCTATAAAATGAAGCGGTCATATCACAAAGTTCGTCAAAGGATCGCCAGAATTTCATATTGTCCTCCGGATATCCCATCAATTGGTTCTTTTTTGGCTTTGGTCTTGGTCTAAAAGCGGTTACCTTCATTGTATATGATTGCTTCACATAAAGTATCGTATCGTGTCTGAGTTCTGTCCAACTACCTAAAATCGTTCGTATAATTCTTTTTTTATGAGGAATATTGTCTTTACTGTTATAAAGATATACCAAGCTCTTTATCCATTTATTATAAACGGTTTCATTCCATTTTTTCTCTGAATAAGTTGACATATATTTTTTAAGGTTTTCTATCTGCTTATCATAACCGTTATATTTTGATCCCTGATTTTCATCTAAAAGTTCTTTGGCATAATCCATATTGAAAACATTTAAAATATCGAGTGGGTTTGGAAAAAACCTTTTTGGTCTTCCTGTCATGGGCTTCCCTTTGCCATCAAATTCGCCGATATACGGAAATACCATTTTTGAAAAAATGAATGAATCAAATACAAATCGTTGCCCGAAAAATCTCATTCCTATGGTTTCTGCTAATTTTTTATTTGCCTCATTTGAATTTTTTACATCCAGATCACCAAGTCCGGAATATATCTTCGGCGGTCTCATCTCGGCAATGATCTCCCTTGCCTTTTTAAGCTGTGCAATTTTCAATTTATGTATATTAAGTCCATCAATCTCTTTAAAAAGCAGAGCGTAATCACTTAGCACTAGGTCATCTGAGAAACCGATCAATTTGGATATGGGATTAAAAATGGAAGACCAGTAAATACCCAGTTCATTATTATCCTTAATTGTATATGTTAAAATGAGTGCTGCTGCGGTTTGTTCATTTAAGACACTCTCATCCATACTTTTTAATTTCGCTAAAAATGTCATTCTACCCATATACATCATTGCCTTGAAGTATCTTTTCAATGCTTCACTCTTTGTGTAATGTCCCCTGGAAACATACTGAGAATAATCTTCTTTATACTGAAATATAACACTTTTTGCGAACCCCTCATGCTTATTTATAAATTCAACTTCCTTTTTTTCATTAACATTCAAGGAAATATTCTCATCCGTTAATACGGTATACGAAACCTTTAAATAGGAAAGAAGCAGAGCCTTTCCCTTAATCGAATAATCAGAATATTTTTCATTTGAGAATTTCTTAATAAGAGATTTCAATAATTTCTCTAATGTTGGGATTATTGTTTCCTCCTCAAATTTAGCAAGAGAGTAATCAAAAAGAATATGATAAACATGAGCCATAGCATCAGCGGAAATATAAATGGGAATATTTTTGGAGCGAAGTGATTTGTAAAAGGATTCTATATCCCCAATGGAATCCTCTTTAATATAAATACCGGATTTCAATTTATCAGAAGATATATCAAACGAGTTTTTTATAAGTTTCTCATTATCGTAATGATCGATTCTTTGTGCTTTCATCCCGTTTCCAACGACAAATAACAGTATAGCAAATAGAATAAAGAATTTTTTCACTCTTGCCTCCTTTTCATAACTATATTATAATGATTATTTAAAATAAATCAATAAATTAAAAAATATTTTGTGAATAAGTAAAAATTTTATATAATTTAACAGAGGTTTAATATGAAAATGGGGGAAAATAGGAAATTATTTTTTCAGGCAATTAAAAACAGAGCAGAAATATTTTTAATTATCGGGAAAGGGGGGAACGCTTTAAGAGATGTTGATAAAGGATTATCATATAATCCTATAAAAATTACCGAATTTTATCTTCTATTATTAAAAGCCCATATTTTACTTCGCGGTATGAACAAAACAGAGGAATCTGAAAAATTAGTCGATTTAATTTTAAATAAATTTAAACACCGTAAATATAAAACACCATATTCCAAGGTAAAATTACTCAAAGGGTCTATCCTTCTATATAAGGGTCAATATGCTGCTGCTATTAATATCTTTGAAGAAATTGTATCATTTGCCAAAATAGAGCAAGATCAGGGATTGCAAGGAAGCGCATTAAATAATATTGCCATAATTTTATATCGAATGGGTCAGTTCGACAAAGCAACAAATGTTTATAAAAAAGCGTTAAAGAAATTTATTAAGAAGGATTTTAAAAAAAATATTGTCGCAACATATAATAATCTTTCAATTATATATTTTGCGCAAAATAAGATAATCCTTAGTAAAAATTATGCCAATAGGTCATTAACATTATCAAAGAAACTTGGCTATTCCTATGGAATCGTTGTTTCATATAATCAATTGGGGCAAATATTTATGAAGCAAGAACTTTTGCTACAGGCTAAAAAGTATTTTATTAAGACCTTAAATTTAAGTAATCGCATAAGAGATAGAAGAGCAGCAGTCATAGCAAATGTAAATATCGGGGAGGTTTATGAAAAATTGAACAAGCTGTCTAAGGCATATTATCACTATAAAAACTATTATAATACCTCAAAAGATATTAGTTACAATAGGGGCATAGCTGTTGGATTAACAAATATGTCGAGAATTGAACTAAAACAAGGATATTATAATAAAGCTTTAAATAATCTGGATACCGCTGAAAAAATATTTCAGAAAATGAATAATATCAATGACCTTTTTGAGGTTCATAAAACTCAATATTCCATTTACTTTAAAACAAAAAATATAGCGAAAGCAAAAGATGCTCTTGAAAAAGCTTTGATATACGCAAGAAAAGTAAATGATAGAGAATCAGAAAATGATCTGCAAATAAAATTAAAAAAATTAAAATAGCTCTAATATTCACTCCCGGGTTTAATTCTGGAATCCAAAATAATGGAATACCCACGAGGAAGATACCTGACTCCGAAAATTTTCTGGCTCGGAATATTGCGTGATAACCTCATTTTTCTTCGTTTACTTTGAGTTTTGTCATTCAGAGCAAATAAAGTTTGCGTTGGAATCTCATAAATCAGTCCAAAGTCCAAGGTCGAAGGTCCAAAAGTCAAAAGTGACGAAGTCATTCAGAGCAAATAAAGTTTGCGTTGGAATCTCATGAATCAGTCCAAAACCCAAGGTCGAAAGTTAAAAATCATTGTGAGCGAAAGCGGCGCGAGATCAATTCTTTAATTCACTTTTTTCCGTCATTATCGGACTCGACCCGATAATCCAGAATTTACATTTCATTTAGATTATCAATTTTAGCTTAGTTCGTTCACTAACGATACATTATTGCGGGCGGTTCGCGAGCCGCGCCTACAATATTAATTATTCATTTATATTTTGTGCTCTCTGCTTATTCCATTTAAAAGTAAATCGGAATATGATAATTTACAAAAAGTAAGAGTTTTTGTACACCATACTTTACAAATAGTAAGAGATTTTGTAATATACACTTGACAAAAAGTAAAGATTGTTGTATAATTGAATAAAAGGAGTTGGTATGATCAAAAGAAAATTATTAAATCAACTTCTTAAATACATAGATTTAAAAGAAATAATTGTTATTCATGGAGCAAGACAAGTTGGGAAAACAACATTAATGAAAATGCTCATAGAACATTTAGAAGAGAAAAAAATAACCTTGGAGAATATTATTTATTTTGATCTTGAGAATCAAAAATACTTGGATTTATGTAATGCGGGGGTTGATGAATTTATGAAGTATATTGACTTCAAAACCAATGTAAAAAACAAAAGATATATTTTTATTGATGAAATTCAATACCTTGACAATCCTTCCTCTTTCCTGAAACAAATTTATGATCATTATTCAAACACCTGTAAACTAATTGTATCTGGTTCATCCTCTTTTGAAATAAAAAGAAAATTTAAGGATAGTATGGCGGGAAGGTTTTTCGAATTTGAACTTTTCGGATTGGATTTTGAAGAATTTCTGGAGTTTAAAAATATAAAATATAATCTTCTTCAAAAAGGAAATTCTTTCACAATAAATGAAGAATTAAAAAAATGGTTTAAGGAGTTCATTATTTACGGCGGATACCCCCGTGTAGCATTATTGCCAAATGAAGAATCAAAAGAAAAATACATACAAAATATATTAGGAACATATTTACGAAAAGATATTAGAGAAATTGGAAATGTAAGAGATGTCAATAGATTTAATAAAATATTAAAAATATTATCAGTTCACAACGGACTATTAAATATAAATGAGATTGCTTCAACATTGGGAATTTCACGACCAACAATAAAGGATAGTATCGCTCTTTTGGAGAACACTTACATTATTAAAACAGTAAGACCTTTTTATACAAATATAAGAAGTGAATTATCAAAAATGCCAAAAATATACTTTGAGGATAATGGTTTAAGGAATATTTTAAGATTCGGTGAATTTGTTAATGTTATCGATGGCTTAATGTTCGAAAATGCAATTTTTTCTATTCTTAGAAAGAAAGGAAATGAACTAAAATTCTGGCGAACAAAATCAGGGCAGGAAATCGACTTTATAATTGCAAAAAAGGATAAAATATTTGGTTATGAAGTCAAACAAACCTACTCCGGTAAAAATCTATCTGCGTTTAAGAGCTTTACAGAAAAATATCCTAAAAGTAATTTAAAAGTATTGTCTTTAAACATAAATGAAACAACTATAAATAATAATCCCTTATTCCCGTGGGAAATATGAGAAATATTCTATTCTATCTAACTATACATTTGGAGATATACCTATTTTTATTAAATTTATGACTTTAGACCTGGAACTTTTGATTAATTTTCTGAAAATCTCAAAGCCGCAACTCGGACCCCAAATTATTTTCTAAAATATCCTTCTTCCCTGTAAAAAATTATCTTAACGATATTAGTATTATTATCTTCTGTGTTTTCCAGTGGAATTATATTAACATCATAATTACTAATTCCTAATTCGAAAATAAATGCCTGAAGATTCTCACATCGCTCTTTTGAAAGTTTAATGTCTTTTTTAGTATGGTGATAATCAGAAGAAAGGACCTTTACATCTATATAATAGTCGGGGAAACCTTGAAACACCGATATAAAATTCACAAGACCATCTGCAAGGTCATTACTGATATCAGTAGATTTTTTTTCAAAAGTATTAATGAAATCAAAAGCAGGACCCTTTTCATTGTCATCAAATATTAGACCGAGCTCCTTTCCTCTGTCTTGGAATGTTTTCACTCTTACTTTTTCCGCCTCCATACGCCTAATAAGAACCTGCACCTTAGCACGAGCACGCATTGCAATTGCTCGAGACCTTGCCTTCTTCTTTGCTGCACTTTCATCCTTAACAATTGGTTTGGGTTTGGGTTTTGGCTTTGGAGCAACAGTTTCTTCCTCATCCAACGATACCCCAGCTTGTTCTAATAGTCGGTTGGCTTCTTTTTTCTCACTATCAGCTAAATTGAACATACTTGTTGCTTTATTATAATAATCGGTCATTTGATCCATTTCATCAATTGTCAGATTCTCATCACCTTTGG
>JAGGYO010000026.1 GCA_021162505.1 bacterium | reverse complement strand
TTTTACTGCCATTTTTTTAAAAAAATTTCTTTTTGTATTTGTTATAATATAGTTATTATCTTCGAACTTCAATCCCATGAACCTTTTATGAAAATTACTCTTTTTAATTTCGTTCTTCTCCAGATTATTTATTAAATTTTTTATTTCATCCAATTTATTTTTCACCAATTCTTTTTTTATATACAGATAACCCAAAGGTTCATTATTACTTATTTGTTCACAGACAGGACAAATGATCTCATTTTTTATTTCATTATTCTTTTTCAGTTTATCGTATAGATTTGCATCCCAAACCCATTTGCCGTTACTAAAGATAATGTGGCATTTTTTGCAAACTGTTTTCTCCGGAAACTTTTCAGTTAAGAATTTTTTTGTCGCTTCATTCAAATGACTCCTGATGTTTTTGATCTTTCCTTTCATATTACCCTCCTATGTCTAATATGCCTAATGTAATTCATATCAAGAAATAAAACCTTTTCAAAGAACATAATAATACTTTGTAAAGGATTAAATTTTAACATTAAAAGAAATAATTTATATCTGCTTTTATTGGTATTGAATAATTTCTCGAGTAAATATTTTTCTATTTCCGTAATTCTTTCATATTCCTTTTGAATTTTCACCGGGAAATCAAGATTTTTCATGAGGTATAAATTATAACGCACAAAAAAATCCACTCCATATTCCTTTGCAATACTCATGGTTTTTTGAATATCTAAATTATCCCTCAATATATAATAAAGGTCAAAGAAGCGGTCCAAACGAGAGAACTGATGTTGAAAATTATGAATTGAAAGCAAGATAAGATTAAATTCCTTTGATATTTCATTCTTATTATTAGCATAAAAATATTTTAAAAACCGTTTTTGCTTTCTCTTCATATAATGTTCAAAGTAAGGATCGTAAAAGTTATATTTTACCTCAATATTAATGTCTTTTTCTATGAAAAGTTTACTATGATCATCAATGGGAAGTTCAATTTGATTAAAAATTTCCTTCCGGCAGAGTAGATCAATATCAGTATATACACGGAAAATCGAGGCCGGATAATATTTTTCAATATCATATCCTTTAAAAAAAATAAAATCCGAACTATTGAATTTTTTAAAAAATAACTTCAATAATTTCTTTAAACGCTCCTTTTTCAAGGTATATATCATTAATTCCTTTTTGAAATCGCTTTTAATAACATTGGGAAACCCCATTAATCCATTTTCTCTTATAAAAAGATCGTGATCTCTCAAGACCCCTTTATTGAACAGTGTTGATATAAATTTCTTGGAAATGGAAATTCTATTCATTCCAAAAAAAATTTCTACCTTTTAATTCCCACTTTTCATTTAACAATTTATCAATGATCTGGTAATAGTATCTATGTTCATAAACCAAAATTCTCTTCTCTATATCTTCAATATGTGTAAGGTCGCTTATATCCACAGCTTTTTGAAAAATTACTGGGCCTCCATCCAACGATGTATCAACGAAATGTATGGATAAACCACTTATCTTGGATCCATAATTAAAAGATTGTTCTTGTGCATTTAAGCCGGGGAAAGCCGGTAAAAGAGATGGGTGTATATTGATAATATGGCCTTTAAAGCGTTCTATAAATTCGTGACTCAGCACCTTCATAAAACCTGCGAGAACGATCAGTTTTACCCTGTTTCTTTTTAATTTATCCAATAATCTTTTTTCGTTTTCGTCATTATATGGAAATGTATAATAATCCTTATTGAATTGTTGTGCAATCGCTAACCCCGGAGCGCTTCGCCTGTTTGAATAAACAAAAGAAACCTTTCCTCTTATTTTCTCTTCTCTTTCCTTTTTTAAGATAGAGAACAGGTTGCTGCCCCGCCCTGAAATAAATACCGCAAAATTATTTGAGTCCATATTTTTTAAATACCTTTTTGTGCTTCCTTTTTAATTCAAGAAATTCTTTTTTTTCAACAGGGGTTATGTGCTCCGAAAGAATAGATACACAATATTGCGAAACATAGCTCACTACTACCCTTTGAGCATTATCCTTTGTATATGGCAATAATTCCTTTGCCTGCTCTAAACTCATCTCCCACCACTGTAATTTAAAATAATTAAGCATCAAGTAATACTTCGCCGTATAATATCGCTCATCTTCACTCAATATTCGATTCAGCACATTTATCGAATTCTCATATTTCCCATGCTCATACAATATTATACTTTTTCTCATAGGGTCCGCCGGAATGCTCTCAGATCTCATAAAAACTGAGTGAGCATCACAACCTATCCCCAATACCAATATAGAAAGAAGCAAAAATAACTTACTTAATGTTCTTAAGATTTTTTCCAGGAATAAATCTCACTACTTTTTGTTTTGGAATGGTTATAATCTTGCCTGTTCCCGGGTGTCTTCTATTCATCTTTTCTCTTTTTTTGACAATGAAACTTCCCAATCCCCTGATCTGAATTCTTTTACCCTTTACCAAAGATTTTTGCAACTCATTAACAATAATGTTGACAATGATCTTTCCCTGTACATTCGTAACATTTAATTCTCTTGCAACTAATTCGACAATGTCATTTTTTGTCATTTATCTCCTCCTTTGTTCATATTTAAAAAATGCTTAAAGATCTCAATTGGCAGAGGAAATACTATCGTGGAGTTCTTCTCTGCTGAAATTTCCGTAAGTGCCTGTAAATATCTTAATTGTAAAGCAACTGGATTTTTTGAAATCACACTTGATGCTTGAAATAACTTTTCACTTGCTTGAAACTCACCTTCTGCATGAATGACCTTTGCTCGCCTTTCTCTTTCGGCTTCCGCCTGATAAGCCATGGCTCTCTTCATCTCTTCCGGGAGGTCCACTTGTTTTACTTCTACCATTGAAACCTTGATCCCCCAAGGGTCTGTTTGTTTATCCAAGATCTCTTGTAAACTCACATTTAATTTCTCTCTTTCAGACAATAGTTCATCAAGTTCAACCTGACCCAAAATACTCCTTAATGTTGTTTGTGCCAACTGAGAAGTGGCATATCTATAATTTTCAACCTCAACAATGGCTCTATTGGGATCTACAACACGGAAATAAACAACAGCATTTACATTTATGGACACATTGTCCTTGGTAATAATATCTTGCGGAGGAACATCCAGAACAACAGTTCTCAGCGGAACTCTTCTAATTTGGTCAAGAATAGGCCAAATAAAAAATAGACCCGGTCCCTTAGGAACTGGTAATAAACGCCCTAATCTAAAAACGATCGCGCGTTCGTATTCCGGAATTACTTTGATCGAGAACATCAAAACTACTACTACAAAACCAATAAACCACCAAAATTGTGCCATCTATACCTCCTTTACCCTTAATATAAGGTTCTCTAATACTTTTAAAACTATGACTTTTTTACCTTTCGCTATATTCTTTGTACTTATTGCATTCCAATGCTCACCGTTGATGAAGATCTTTCCCTTCTCTCTATTTATACTCGACTCTGCAATACCTTGCCTACCAATCAGACCCTCTTCTCCGGTGGAGACCTTATTATAGAATGCCTTGATCGTATAAATAACGGCAAACACTGACAACACAATAATTAAGATTATTAATAGAATCACCCAAACATTCATATCTTTACCTCTCTTAACTCATTATAATAAAAATTCAAAATAAAATCAAGGGGAAATTTAAAAAATCCGAAATATTTCTTATTGGTCACTTTAATTAGGAGTACCCTATCCATACAATGTTTCATTTTAAGAATTTATCCGATAGGGAAATAATATCTTCATAATTGACAAATTTTATCTCCACATTATTATCCAATTCAGTGAGAAATACATTTTTATGATGGTTGGACATTATCCTTTTATCAAGGATTATTACAGCGCCAATATCATCCTCACGGCGAATAAGCCGGCCAACCGCTTGCTTAAAAGAGAGTTTTGCATCTTTGATAAGATAATCATCAATATATTCCATCCTTTTTTTCACGAGTATATCATAGGGTGGCAAATACGGCATCTTATAAAGTATCAAATATTGTAAAATATCCCCTGGGAAATCCACGCCGTACCAATATGCCTTAACACCCAATAGTACGGAGTTCATTCCCAATTTAAATTTTTCATTGACATATTCACGAGACCACATACTCGATTTCTGCATGAGTACTTCTACCCTATGTGAATTTTCTTTTAAGTGATTATAGGTATAGTACATATCGCTATAACTGCTGAATAAGATCAAGGTTTTTCCATTGAAATGATTCACCATCTTATTGAGAATATGTGATGCTTCTTTCCTGAATTCATTATTATTCCTAAAATTATAAGTGGGTATATCACTGATGATATATACCTTCATTTGATCTTCCAAATTGAAAACACCGGGTAATTTTTTAATATTGTATTCTTCTACTCCCAGAAGTTCTAAAAAATAATCAGGTGAATTATTTACATAGATAGTCGCCGAAGTAAAGATCATTGTTTCAAAATTAGGATAAAAGTGCTTTTTAAGTATTTCAGAAACAATAACTGGGGTAATTGATAATTTCCATCCGGAATTCTTATCATCTGCAAAAATTGCCAGCCACTCTGTTCCCTCTATAATATTATCCTGAGCCAGAGATTTGGTCAATGTATCATAAATACTGTTCAAACTATCAATGACAGATACAAAGCGTGCATTAAGGAAGAATTCTTCACCCAATATTTCCTTCCAATCCTCGGTAAAATCCACAATTTCCGTTAAAAGCGTATAGAGATCTCTCTTTAACACTCCCAAAAATAATATTATCTGTTCAAATTTCTCATGCTCTTGACCTTCATATAAATTAAGTTCAATATCCCCTTTCAATAATTTGCTAAAACCCATCATTTTCCTTCTTAAACGGTTCAAATGGGTCTTTACCGATTTTATAAATTTTGATTTTGCATCGTGCTTTATCTTTTTGGTGTCCCATAATAGATCTTCCAATGTTTTAAAAAGTGTGCTCTTTGATGAACTTATTTTCTTTAAAACACGGAAAATATAATAATTTGATATCTCCTCGGTAAAACATGAGGTTGCTGCCGACTCGAATTTATCCGCTTCATCAATAATTACCTTTATATTTTCATAATTCTGTTCCGCAAGATAGGTTATAAGATTCCAATGGTTTAATATAACAATATTAGAACTTTTAATGTTCTTTATTGCAGAAAAATATGGACATTGATTGTAAAAGGGACATTTTTTCCCCGGACAATCATCTTTTTTGGCTGAGATCTCACTAAATATTTGTAAAAAATCATCTTCATTTGCAAAGGATTTAGGAACAATAAAAACTGGTATGGTATCATTAAGGAAGGAATCCAATAGTTGTGTAATTATACCAAAATATATGAAGAACTTTTCATCCAGAAAAATACCTTGTTCTTCAATGATAAGATAATTTAATTTATATAAGCATGGATAGTTTTCCCTGCCGAAAAATATGGTAGTTTTGAAATCACCAAAGATCTTTTTCAAGTATTTCACTTCTTTTTTATAAAGCTGGATTTGCAGTGATTTTGTATAAGAACTTATGAAAACCGGCTGTTTACTATGAAAAGAATGGAATACTGCGGGTATCAGGTAGCCCAAAGATTTGCCGGTACCTGTCGGGGCTTCAATGAGAAGATTCTCCTTGTGGTTAAATGCCTCATTTACATCTTTTACCATTCTTTTCTGAGAAAGGCGTTCTTGAAAACCCTGATTTTCCATTTTTTTTATAAGCGATTTTAAACCTTCTTCCACATTTTTTGTATTCACAATATTATCTGGGGTATTAAACCGCACTCCTTCCTGATAATCTTTAAGGATCATCTTGAACAATTGTGATAGAGAGGGTTCTGACATTGAGAGGCCCGGGATCTCCTTTGATAGATATTTGCATAATTTATCAAAACGCTTGTATTTACTATTTTTACTTATCTCATTTAGATGAAAATAAAGGAAATTCTTCAAAATAGATGGCTTATTTCTAAATTTTTCTAAGAGTATTTCAAATACTTTTTCACGCTTCTCGTGAGGATTTTCAATACCCAGATTATAGAATATCTTTTTTTCCGTGAAAGCCATATCACCGGGAGACAAGAAAAATGTTATTTCCCTTATATCAAGGTCCTTAATACTTAGATATTCACTCATTCCGCGCTATCTCACAGAAAATAGGAATGATCGTAATATCTTGATCGATTATTTTTTCGGGTTGAAGAAGATACTCTTCATCCATTATTTTGCCTTATATTTAAAATTTACTATCTTATCACAAGCTGCTACATATGCTTTTGTAACCGGGGACCCCGGTAATCCCTCGGTTATGGGAACACCCTCATCACCCTGGATTGTAACCTTTGGATCTATTGGGATCTCACTTATTAAATCTATATTATAATTTGCTGCAACATATTCCCCGCCGCCTTTACCAAATATAAAGTGCTTCTTTCCAGTATCCGGACATTGGAAATAGCTCATATTCTCAACAATACCTATAATTGGAATATTGAGTTTTTGAAACATTACAATCCCTTTAATAGCATCAATATAAGCGATCTTCTGTGGGGTTGAGACGATGACCACCCCATCTATTTTTGCGTCACTCGATAGGGTCAATTGTATATCACCTGTTCCCGGAGGCATATCAATAAAAAGATAATCCAATGCCGGCCATTCAACATCATTCATTAATTGCTTTAATGCACCTGTTACAAGCGGCCCTCTCCAGATAAGGGGTAGATTTTTTTCAATAAAATACCCAATAGACATCATATAAATACCATAGTTTTCAATGGGCAATATCTTTTTTTTCTCATTTACAAAAGGATGTTCATCCTCTGTTCCAAGCATGGTAGGAACCGATGGTCCCCAGATATCAGCATCCAAAAGACCTACCTTATAACCCTTCTTGGACATTGCAATAGCAAGATTAACCGCTACTGTGGATTTGCCGACTCCGCCTTTGCCTGAACCAACTGCAATAACATGTTTAATATGTGATAAACTCTTTTCCTTCTCACCTAGTTGGGCACCAACTTCAATATTTTTTACTTCTTTTTTCACCAATTCGACTGTTACCTTTTTCTCAGGAAATTCACCTTTCATCTTATCTTCAATATTTTTTTTCAGTATATTGAACTTTTCTTCATTGGTTATATTTTTTAATATAATTAGAATCTCATCATTGCCGGTGAATTCAGCAACCTTCACCATTTTAAAGTCAACGATATCCCTTTCCATGTCGGGATAATTGATCTCACTTAGAAGTTTTAATAATTTCTCGTCCATATTTACCTCCTATGGATTGCTCCTTCTCTATTTTGCTATATATGCAACCGCAGTAATTCTGGCGGTATATATTCAATACCTTTGACATTTTGATACTTTTTAAATAACCGTTTTTCTTTTTAAAATTTGTGTGCAAATATTTAATCCCGATTTCCCTTTCAACTTCATTTCCGATCTCATCAAGCATTTCGATCTTCTTTCTCGGTGAATTTGTAAGTGTTGTGGCAAAAAGATCGTAATTATTCTCTTTTGCAAATCTTGCCGTATTAGTTAAAGAATGTTTTATACACGCCCTACAACGCTCAGAATATTCACCATCCCATTTATGTTCTTTAATCTTATCAAACCATACCCTGATATTATAATCCCCCACGATAAGCTCCCATTTCTGCAGATTACTCATCCTTTTAACCTCTGATAATCTCTTTTCATACTCTTCTTTCGGATGAATATTAGGATTGAAAAAGAAGCCGGCGAGATCATATTCGTTTCTCATTGATGGAACAGCATAAACTGCATCCGGTTCACAACAGATATGAATAAGTAATTTTGTTTTTTTTATTTCCATAATATTTTATATTATAATACTTATTCCGCTTTTTTTCAATATCTCGATTTGAATCATCGAAAAACATCCCGAAACACCCCCCTTTGCATCATTATAATTTCATCCCGAAAGTTGTAT
>JAGGYO010000021.1 GCA_021162505.1 bacterium | reverse complement strand
TTAATTATACCATTTTAAAGAATTATTTCAATAGTTTTTTGAAAATATCGATACCTTTTTATTATGTGTTTTTAATTATTTATTGGTTTCCTTTTGCATTTGTTTATAAAGCTGCATCATTGGATTATCTGATTCTGATTTTTTACTTTTATTATCAGGATTTGCCATCATTAATTGCATGGCATTGTCATATTTGGTATAGCCCGTAGGCACCTTAAAAACTGACATTGGGATACGCTTATTAACAATATTCTCTAAAATATATGTACTGATAGTACCGTCCCTGTCAGTATCCTGTGCTTTTATTGTTAATTTTTTCGGTTCGTAGACCCATACATAGCTAATATTCTTATTTTTGGGAGTATCTTTATACCAGTTTTCTACACGATACTTTTTACACATATATTTCCCAATTTTTTCTTTCTTCACAAAATATTTTTTTGTGATGTAATTTTCTGCATTCTCTTTTGCCGGTGCTTTTCCATAATTTTCATTAATATCTTTTTCATTGTCTGTTTCATCATTTTTACTTACAACATACCCTTTCTTAGATGGGAAGATCATCGTAGTTGTCTTTGCTTTTTCATTATTAATAATGGTCATATTATTAAACAGTGCTTTCATTACAGCATCGTCTCCTTCCTTCGAAGCAGAACCTGTCAACTTTACTTTTGTAATATGACCGCCTTTTTTTATCCAGCTTTCCCAAAGCAATGTAGTGATCCCATTCTTATCTTGGGAAATTATTTTGGCTTTAATATAAACATCTGTTTTATATTGATCCGGGTTTTGCAGCCAAGGGGCATCCATACTATCACTACCCATTCCTTGAGCGAATATGAACATTGAAACAATTAAGAACATAGCAATAAAATATTTTTTCATCGTAACCTCCATTTATTATAGTATTATAACATATTAAACATTTAAAAGCAAAAATAATCCTATATTAACTCTCAGTCCCAACAGGTTTCTAATCTATATTTCTTTCTATTATATTTTCAAAATAAACCCAGATTCAAGCGAATATTCAACTTCGAGAGCTTTGGCAGTACCAATAGAAATTCGCCAGAAATAATTCTTCTCTTTCATTCCCAATATGTTTGCCAATAATACTTTTAGGACGCTTCTATGAGAAACTATTGCCATAGTATGATAATTTAATTGAACAAGATCTTGTAATCTTTTGAAGGCTCTTTTCTGAACATCTATAATGGATTCGCCACCGGGTACAATAAGGTTTTCCGGTTCATTGAACCACATTTCATATTCTTTGAGATATTTGATCTTAACTTCTGCTTTTGTCATTCCTTCCCATTCACCAATATCGATATTTTGGAAACCCACATCTTTAACGATCTTACTATTAGGAATATATTCTGATATGATCTCAGCTGTTTGAACCGCCCTTTTTAAGGGTGATGTGAAAAATATCTCAATGTGAGAGTCCCTTAACTCTTCGCCTGTAATATGAGCTGAATTCATTCCATTTTCATTTAAGGGAAGTTCATTTCTACCCCTGAATTTACCCAATCTGTTCCACTCGGTTTCACCGTGCCTAATTAAAAATATGGTCTTCTTCTCACTCATTTTCTTCTCCTTTTACGATCTCTTTTATTATTTCGTATGGGAATCCTCGTCTCGTTAAATAATTCAAAAGCATAACTTTTGCATTCTTTTTTCCTTGATATCTTTTTCTATTTTTTTCATATATTTTTTTACAGTTTTTATAAAAGTCATAAATATTTAAATCAGAAGCAGACCATTTTAAATCCTTCTCCCTTAATTTCAACTTTATATAAGATGGTCCGTAACCCTTTTCATAGTAATTTTTAATGAATAATTCACTCACCCTCTTATCATTGATGAAATTATATTCAAGAGATTTATTAATTATCCTATCTATTATTTCAATTGGAACCAAGCGTTCTTTCAATTTATCCTTTACCTCTCCTGAACTCCGCTCCCTTCTTGCCAACCATTTCATTGTAAAAGACCATTCGAATTTGTAAATAGAATCTAAGATTTGATTAAACTTTTCATCCTCCAATTCCATATTTTTTTTTAATCTAAAATAATGAAATATTTTCCAGGGAAGATATATAACTGTTCCGTTGTCAAAATATATTTTTTTTCTATTTACCTTTGAAAAACTCTTTATCTTTTCATCTTCGATCTTTATTATCTTCATAGATATTTTAATTTTATTGAAATAAATAAAATAATAATATTTGAAATTACAGTAAGATAGGAATTAATGTTTTTTTTTTACCGAAATATTTGAACGAAGCAAACACAACCTCGCCTCTATTTATGAATTGAGTGAGAAAGGGGCGAATCAGGGGGATCAGCAATAATAAAAAGATCCCCCAATTTTCAAAGATCATTTTTTAATTTCTTTTACGATATTTATATATCTTCCTGTTTTATTCTTGTAAAATTCTAAATATCCCTCAAGTAAAGCAAATAGTGTATGATCTCTACCTAAACCAACATGTTTTCCGGGTTTTATTTTTGTTCCTCTTTGTCTAACTATAATAGTTCCGACTTTAACAAATTGTCCGTCAAATTTCTTAACTCCCAGTCTTTTTGGATTACTATCTCTACCATTTCTCGATGAACCCTGTCCTTTTTTATGAGCCATTTTCTACTCCTATTTCATCTCGATCTTTTTGATCTTTACTTGTGAAAGCAATTGTCTATGCCCTTTTGTCAAATGGAAATTTTTTCTTCTTTTATACTTAAAAGCGATTACCTTTTTTGCCTTATAGTTTTTTACTATTTCAGCACTTACTTTGACATTATCAGGATTTGCGATCTTATCATTTTCATCAATAGCAAATTTTACCTGAAAATCTACATTATCACCTTCTTTTTTCTTAAGATATTCAACATCCAGAACATCACCTTCTTTAACTTTGTACTGCTTTCCGCCTGTACCAATTATCACGAACATACGCTACCTCCGTATTCAATATTTTTTAATTATAACATATTTTTATTTTAAGTCAAGTTAAAAGGTAATTTTTTTTGACTTTTAGTTTAAATTTCACTGCAAACAACGATATTTTTACCCTTTAAAATTAGAATATAGATTACTTAAAATAACTCTTAGGTCGAAACCGCCGCTTTCTAACTCATTTAAATATTTTTCCTTGTCCTCAACAATATAGTAATTCACAATAATTTGTATCAATGCCTTAACATTTTCAGAATAATCAATAATTTCTTTTTGGATACCTGCCTCTTCAATGATGAGCATATTCTTTTTCAGGGCTTCACTTAATTTCTCAATAGCGGCTTTAGAATCATCTATTATCTTTGCTTTAAATGCCTTTTCTCGATCCTTTGGTATTTCGCTGATAATGCTATATTTTCCCACATCAGGAAATTTTTTATCTATGTTTTGCTCTAATCCCGTAAAAAGTTCCATTAAATAGTCCTGAAAAAGAGTTTCTTTATTAATCCCCTTGAACTGCTGTTCAATATATTTTATTTTTTTTATTTTCTCAGTATCCATTATTTAACCATTATAAAAACAAGTATATAAAATACAAGGGTCAAGGCAGCAGCAACGATCAAAGGCAGGATCAAAAAGCCCTTTCCCAAAGAGATCTTTTCACCTTCATCCTCCAAATTGGTCACTTGTTTTTTAATTTCCTTCTTTTTCGAATCGAGTTCAATATTAAGTTTCTTTCTATTTTTTTTGCCCATCTTTATAAACTCCTTTATACTGGGAATACAACACCTTAACACCATATTCCTTAATAAGTCCTTTTAAAAACTCGTTGAATTTAGTGATCTTAATATAGTTTTTCATATCCTGCAGAACTTTTTGTTTATTTTTAGCAAAATCCAATACTTCCGGCTTCTTCCTACCTTCACACCTGATCAAATGATAACCTAAGTATGTTTTTATCACATCCTTATAGATCTCGCCGTTTTTCAAAGAAAAAGCCGCTTTGGAAAATGATTCGGGCATAGCTTCGAAAGGAATATCTCCCAAATCACCTGCATTTTCTTTTAGTATTTCAGGTCCTCTGGCGTATTTTCTGGCATTTTCAAAAAATGTCTTTTGGGGATCTTTGCTTTTCAATATATTAGCTAATACTTTTTGGGCTTCTTCCTTGGAATCAAACAATATATGTCTTATATGCACCAGTTCGGGGTGTGAATAAAAATCTTTTATATGGTCATCATAGAATTTTTTTAAGACCTCCATACTCAGCGGGTTCTTTTCAAAAATATATGTCAATTTCATATATCGAAGAGCCATATTATCATAGTATTTCCTGAGTTTCTTTTGTACTTCTTTATTATTGATGTATTTCTTTGATGCCAATCTTATGATACTTATATTTATCAAATAATTCAATGATTGCTCAGGAGTTTCTTTTTCATTTAAATAACGAAGACGATTATTTACCATATTATTGGTTATTTTTATTTCATCATCAATGGTTGCAATAACAAGTGAACTCTTATTTGGCGGATATTTTGTGAAATCCAGATATTCTTTATTTATCTTAATATTATGGTCAGGTTTATATTTATATATTTCATCACCTATGGCTTTTTCCATTGCTTTTCCCATTAAATGTGATCTTATGAGCTCCTTAACTTGCTCATACTTTTTCCCTTTGTATTGAAGATCTGTTTCAAATATTTTTTTTATCATCTCCTCTGTAATATTTATTTTTGACTGGAATTTTGATAATAAATAAGAATAAGCGATCTGATACTTGAATTTTTCCGCATTGTTTCTGATCTTGTCCTTATCATAGATACCATTTTCTTTGGCAAATTTTAACAATAATCTATCCTTTAAAGCATGATCTATTCTTTTTGAGATATCCGCAGGAGCTTTTTCTTCCATTACCTGTTTTGACAAATAAACAGTACCGCCTTTATATATCGCCACCTTTACACCTTTGCTTTTGCAGCCCGCAATAAGAAGCAATAATGCAAATACGAAAATAAAACCTTTAAACACCCTTGTAGTCATATATATTCTCCTTTCCGTTCAACGCTCTTTCCACACCTTCTGCTAATGCGATCATTTCAAATTGACCAGCATAATTGAATACAGGTGCAATAAAGCTTGTTTTTTTTGTAATTCGTTCCACTAATTGAGGGCAACGAGCCATCCCACCTGTCAAAAAGATCGCTTCCACTTTACCGTCCATAACTGCTGCCATAGCACCAATTGATTTAGCCACGCGATATGCCATTGCCATTAAATAAAATTCTGCTTTCTTATCACCCGCAATAACCCGATCCTCGATCTCCCTAAGATCATTGGTGCCTAAATATGCAATTAAGCCGGAATGTTTGGTATATTCTTTTCTCATTTTCGCTTTTGTCATTCCCTCTTCAAAGCACATATCAATTACACCGTCAAGCGGTAATGTTCCTGCTCTTTCCGTAGTAAAAGGACCTTCTCCCAATAAAGCATTATTCACATCAGTAAATTTCCCTTTCTCAATGGCAATGACAGAAATGCCGCCACCCATATGAATCCCGATCATATTGATTTGATTAAATTCTTTGTCTAATTCCTTTGCGACCTTTCTTGCAACACGACGAATATTCAAATTATGTGCTCTTGCAATTCTTTCTATTTTAGGATGACCGGAAACCTTAGCATAATCACTCAATTCATTTACGGATACGGAATCCACAATAAAGGCGGGGATATTATAATTTTCCATAAACTTTTTACCAATAATACCTCCTAAGTTAGAAGCATGCTCACCATAATTACATTCTCTAAGATCTTTTACCATATCGTCATTGACTTTATAAACACTTCCTGAAATGGGATGAAGTAATCCGCCTCTTGCTGCAATTGCAATGAGATCTGTTTCTTTATACCCTTCTTTATATAAAGCATCTAAAATAATCTTTTCTCTAAAATCAGCTTGATCGGTAATATGCTCAAAATCTTTCAATTCTTCTCTTGAATGAAGTAACTCTTTTTCCACCAGCATTTTACCGGTATTATAGTCATAGATTCCGTATTTTGTCGATGTGGAACCTGGATTAATGATCAATATTAATTTCCCCATAATATCTCCTAATTTAATATTCAAAGTATATCAAAAATTCAAGATAAAATCAATATAAAGTAAATTCAAAAAGAAGTACTAAGTCACCAGTGCTCCGTGGTATATCCAGCACCTTCTTGGTGCTGCGGTAATTCCATTGCTTTTTATTTTTTTACTATCCTCTAACTGCTATTTTATATAAACCTTTCCTTTTAAATGCCACCTTTCTGGGATATATATAGGAGCAATGAGGATATCCCCTTTTTTTATCTGCATTTGCACATCAGGGAAATAAATATCCTGACAAACAAATAACCTCAAAATATGATTTTTATAGATAAATGTGTGATCAAATGGGTTTAATTTCTTATATTTCGGTTCTAAAAAAAGTACAGGATGTTTTTTCCGTACAAAAAGTGATCTGTTCTTTGTCATTATTCCAGCCCAACTTTCTATTTTCCCACTTCTATTTTTTGTGAACCCAAAAGCAAGAAAACCGTTATTTTTAAAGTAATCGTTAAAAAGTTCCCTTATTATCTTCTCATCCTTTTGAAAGTCGCGGCGAAAGAAATATTCAGACAAAATTACACCATCATAACCGTTTAAGCTATTAAGATACTTCACAACAGAGATCCCTTTATCAATCTTTGGTCTTAATATTTTCAAATCATTATTCGGATTACTATGTACCGGAAGAAATAAGAGGATAACTAATGTTATTAATACATAGTAAAGGCCTCTTTTTGAATTCTTTAAAATGAATATCAATACTGCAAATATCAATGATACTCCGTAAAAACCGATGATGAATTTATTGAAAAACAATCCGTTTATGGGATAACTTAATAAAACAGGTGGAAAAATATTAAAAGTGATAATTATAAATTCAATAAGCGGTAAAAGGACTATTAGCAGCAATGTATATTTACCCTTTAAAAATACTAATAACCATAAATAAAATAGATATAGTAGGAAAATAATAAAAAATGGTAATAGAAATTTTAAGCCGATCACATTATAAGTCCATAAGAGAGAGATTAAAATCATTAGAAAAGCTGAGATAATAGTTACAATTTTGCTCTTTGACCGTATTAAAAAATACAGAGTCAGGAAAAATAGAACATAATATATTATTTCACTATAGCCGTGATAAATCCCTGTTAAAATTGCAAAAAATATTGTGAAAAGATAGTTTATTTTATATTTTTTATTGCCCAATTAATCCCTTTAGATCCATTATTGTTGACTGATCCGAAACAATGACCTTTATCTTATCAGAAAGTTTATCTACATACAGATATTTTATATAATTAGGGCTTTTTCTTAATGCTTCATTTATAATCGTAATCTTTTTTGCTTCGCCATTTGCCTCGATCCTCTTTCTTTCCGCCTCTTTTTGCTCTTTTTCAAGAACATATTTCATCTTTTGTGCCTGCTGTTGGGCAATCTGCTTTTCTTCAATGGCGTTTTGGAACTCCTTTGGAAAAGCAATGTCTCTTAAGAGCAATCTATCAATAATGATACCTTTGTTTGAAAGATCTTTTTTTATTCCTTGAAATATAACTTCCTGTACTTCTGCTCTTTTTGTAGAGTAAAGTTCCATTACCCCATATTGTGAAACAGTATTTCTGATCAGCGACCTGATCGCCGGTCTAATAATCTTCTCTTCATAATCCCTGCCAATTGTCTTATGTAGTTCAATTATTCTATTAGTATCCAATCTGAACCATAATGTGAGATCAACACCTACTTGAAGACCTTCCTTTGTAGGAGACCAAACAGAGTCATCACCATATTTTTTACCCTCTGCTTTCGAAACGGACATTGTATATTCCTGTATTCTTACATTATATTTATCAAAGGCATAGATGAATGGGAAAACAATATGAAATCCCTGTCCCATGGCAGATAAATTTCCCTTATGAGAAAATTTGTTGAATTTAATTATAACATTTCCGGGGTGAACTATTACAATTCCCGAACTAACGATAGAAATTGCAACTATCAAAATAACAATAAGACCGATCAGTGAACCCTTTACTGAATTTTTCATAACTTTTCCCTCCTTATTCATCCAAAAACTTTTACCGGGTTTATAACCCATAAAAATAGAAATAGCAACAGCAACAATGATCAAAAAAATTAGCAAGCCCATTTACTCCTCCTCTGTTAATTCAAATACTAAAAATGAATTATTAAATATTCCGTTCATACCAAGAAAGATCGAGTTATAATTCGATCTTTTAAAGGCATCAATTTCTGTATAAATTTTTGTATTTTTTAAATAATATATAGCAGGATCATAACCGTCAATAGTAAATTGTTTTGGATAATTTAAAGCTCTTTTTGATATGCTTATTGGAGAAATAATATCAATCCCTTTGGTGCAAAGTTCTGCAATAAATCCTACTGTTCCACCCGTTTCAGATATGGCAAAAACACCCACAGTAGCATCATCAAAAAGAATATTTCCGCCCTTTATAAAAAGATCACCCTTTGAAAGCATTTCAACACCTTCTCTCAACATTACCCTCTTGACCTTACCTTTATCCAAAAGCACCAGCTTTTCTCGTTTAGAGGCTTCTGTTATTTGAAACTCTCCATCTTTTACTTTTCCGGCAAGATAATTTTCATAATCAACTTCAATGTCCAGGGCTTTTAGAATATAATAATTGGTTGAACCGTAATTTATAAGGATTTTGCCATTCTTCAAGACATGTTGAAAATATTTTTCTTTGATAAGATTTTCTGCTATTAATCCTTTGCTTTCTTCAATATTGATTATAATTAAATTTCTATACATATGATTATTCTAACATATATCCAAATTAAAATCAATGGCATGTCCTGTGTCGCAACATATTGGACTTTTCAAAGGTAAGAATATTAGAAAGAACGAAGTTATCGATATAATAATC
>JAGGYO010000272.1 GCA_021162505.1 bacterium | reverse complement strand
TTACTCACTTTGGGATTTTTGTATTGGTATTCGCGGAGTATTTACAAATACCAATCCCAAATTAACCTGCGATCGTTTCACCTCTTATTTTTATTTTACTAATATAAAAAATGAAATATGAAATCAGAGATTGCCACAGTCGCTTTGCTCCTTCGCAATGACGAGTCCTCTCCGTCATTATGAAATTTTGCTTGCAAAATCGTAATAATCTCATTTCTATTTCATTTGATATTGTTAGCTTTCGAAACAAGTTATCTTGTTTGTGAGAATATTTTGAAAGAGCAATTTTATTTTTTAAATATTTTATTAAGAGGTAAAGAAGGATAGATAGATAGATAGATAGATAGATAGATAAGAAAAGCGGTTAGAGGTTTGAGGTTTGAAGTTAGCTCCATTAAAGACGAAACTACTAACGGGGTTAGAAAACAATAAATCCATTAAGTTCTCCTTCAAAAACTTCCGCACTCATTTTGATATATTATTACCCTTTTTTACTTCAATGTCAAATATTTTTTTTATTTATATTCATGTTTTCGAATATTTCAGAATTTAAAATTTGATATATTAGACTATTTTTCAACTTATACATTTTTTTTATTAGTTTCGCGATATAATGTCGTGTGATTCTAAATGAATTAAAAGATTATTATTTTAAACACGAGATTATTACGATTTTGATAAATCAGAATCTCAGAATGACTTTGTAAATAGTAAATAAAGGTCATTCACGAAGGACCCATTATTGCTGGCGGTTCACGAACCGCCCCTATATTTTATTCTTTATCTTTCACCTGCCTATGCTCTGAGTGCTCTGTGGTTATTATATTTTCTCTAATTCTTCATTTTTCATTCTTCATTTATATTCCGTTATTATCGGACTTGATCCGATAATCCAGTATTTTCTTTTATCTTCGTTCTTCATTATTAATTGTTCATTTTTCACTTTTCATTTATAGGTCGTTCACGAACCGCCCCTATATTTTATTCTTTCTCTTTCACCTGCCTATTGTTAATGGTATAATAAAAATACACAAAAGTGGCAAACTAAAAGTGCAGAGTTCAGGTGAACGGAAAAAGCGTAGCGATTGAAGTTCGCCTGAACTCTTTTGTTGTTTTTTTATTATAGTTGTAGAATACTCTATAAAATAAGGAGTGTCCTATGATTTTAAAGGAGGAATGGATTATGATCAGAAATGATTATGTTAATGGGTTAAGTATTTCCGAGATTGCAAGGAAATACAACATAAATTGGAGAACAGCTAAAAAATATGCTGTAAGCGATAAAATGCCTAAATATGAAAGGAAAAATCGTAAAGAAACAAAATTAGAGCCATATAAAGATTATATTAGAAAAATGTTAGATGAAGCTAATTTAACTGCAAAAAAAGTGTTGGAAAAAATTGAAAGAATGGGGTATGAAGGCAAATATGGAATTGTTAAAATATTCGTACACTCTATTAAAGAGGAAAAATTTAATCAAGCGGTTATGAGATTTGAGACAATGCCAGGAAAGCAATCACAGGTAGATTGGGGCACCGCCGGAACATATATTGACGAGAACGGGAAAAAGAAATATATTTATTTTTTCACTATGATATTAGGTTATTCCAGAATGCGATATGTAGAGTTTGTAACTTCAATGAAGGAAGAAACATTTTTAAAATGCCATATCAATGCTTTCCATTATTTCGGAGGATATACGGAAGAAATATTATATGATAATATGAAGCAGATCGTTCTAAAAAGATTTGTTGGTAAACCACATAAATTAAATCCTGTATTTGCCGATTTTGCGGGCTTTTATGGATTTAAACCCATCCTTGCAAGACCGTATAGACCTCAAACAAAAGGTAAGATTGAGAGGACTGTTGGATATGTTAAACAAGATTTTCTTCCGGGAGAACCAATGAATATAATAATCCTTAACAATAATATAAAAAACTGGCTTGAAAAAGTAAATTCAAAAATTCATACAACAACAAATGAAATACCGTATGAAAGATTAAAAAGAGAAAATCTAAACACTATAAATAATAGAAAAGATTATGAATATGAGGTAGAAGAAAAAAGAAAAGTTTCAAAGGACTGCTTTGTTTCATATAAAGGGGTAAAATATTCAATTTATCCTAAATATGTAAAAAAAGAAGTAGCAATAAAAAGAGTAAATGGTGTAGTTAATTTTTATTATAAAAACAATAAAGTTGCAGAACATAGAGTATCAAAAGATAAGAAAACAGTAATTAAAAAAGAGCATTTCAGAGCATTGTATGAACAAAATGGAATTAATATTGATGAGATTGATCTTAGCGTATATGATAATTTATCTTTATAAAAGGAGTGTAGTATGGATTATGAAAAATTAAAAAACAATCTTGAAAAGTTGAAACTTATGCGTATTAATGAAATATTAGACAATTATCTTGAAAGAGCAGAAAAAGAAAAGTTGGGAATCATTGAAATTCTGAATTACCTATTTGAAGAAGAATTGAAAAGTAAAATTCAAAGATCTATTGATATGAAAATGAGAATGTCGGGGTTTCCATTTATAAAAAAAATAGAATCTTATGACTTTAATTTTCAACCTTCCATTGATAGAAAACTAATCAGTGATCTTGAAACATTGAAATTTGTTTATAACGCTGAAAATGTAGTCCTCTTAGGACCACCAGGAGTCGGAAAAACACACCTTGCAATTGGACTTGGAATAAAAGCTATTGAAGCTGGATTAAATGTATATTATTCTAATTGCCATAATCTTATATTATCTCTGAAACAAGCAAATTATGAAAATAGATTGAAACATAAATTAAATACACTCGCAAAATATAAATTACTTATTATTGATGAAATTGGTTATCTTCCTTTTGATAAGGAAGGTGCAAATCTATTTTTTCAAGTAATTGTGAGAAAATATGAAAAACACTCCATTATTATTACTTCTAATAGAAGATTCTCCGAGTGGGATGAAGTATTCGGTGATAAAATTATCGCTGCTGCTATTCTTGATAGATTGCTTCATCATGCTTATGTAATCGCTATTAACGGAAAATCATATAGATTAAAAGAAAGAAAAAATTCGGGTTTATTTGATAATAACTATTTCGCTAAAAAATAGTATTGTTCTTTTTTTTATTTTTTTTTGGTAAAACTGTGTATTTTTCAATTGCCATTTTTCTGCATTTTTGACTTGACTTTGACACCTATGCTCTGAGTGCTCTGTGGTTATTGTATTTTCTCTAATTCTTCATTCTTCATTCTTCATTTATTTTCTTCACTATTTACTATTCACCATTTACAATTTACTGTATTTCTATCCTCCAACCTCTGTTTTTCTGCTTTCTTCCTCACTACCCTCTATCCTCCAACCTCTAACATCTGCATTTCCATTTCCTTCTAATTGTCAATTTTCAATTGTCCATTGTCAATTGTATTCTCCCTCTAACCTCAAACCTCTAACCTCTTTTTCTTCACCATTTACAATTCACTATTAACTATTCACTATTTTCTGCACCTTTGCACCACTACACTGTTTTCTTCAATGGTACCGGAAATTGAGATTGGATTTACACCATAGTATTTTTCCCTGTAAATAGCAGCAATCTTGGGGAACATTGTGAGTTCAAAGACATCCTTCTCATTTGCCATAGTGGCAAAGATCATCTCTTTTCCATTCTTCGTTCTGATCTTTCTCAGTTGTGTCACATAGCCCTTTAATTCAATAATTTTCCCTTTTTTCTTATATTCCAAAGGCAAATGATAGATATATCTAAGAAAATCACCATTGAAATAGGGTTTTTGCTCATTTGAATATGTAAAAAGATGTTCCACGGGAAAAAGTTCTCTACCGCATATTCTATTTTTTATTCTATAATATCTCTCAATGAGTTCAGATGCACTTCCATACCTATAAAATACCCCAGCTTGAATAAGTGAAAGCACAATATCCTTTGAGAATCTGATATTGTTCTCCCCTGCACTAATAAAAAATCGTTCAAAACTTTCAATGGGACTCTCATTAATATTTTTCAAGAACATAAGCTCCTTTGCTGTTTTAAAACTTATATTCTGAACCGTAATATATCCCGATACTAATTCATTTCTGCTTATTGAGAAGGTCGCGCGGCTACTATTTATCTCAGGAGGAATTACCTGAATTCCCATACGATTTGCCTCGAAAATATAATTTTGCACCATACCATCCATTTCAATGAAACTGTTCATAAGATTCTTGAAATACAAAAGCGGATAATTTGCCTTTAAAAATGCGGAAAGATATGTCAAATAGGCAAAGCCAACGGCATGCGAACGGTTAAAACCAAAACTTGCGAACTTCTCAAGATAGTTCCATATAGTTTTTGATCTGTTCAGTGAATTTCCACCCTTCATTGAACCGGCAATAAATTTATTCTTTAATAATCCTATTATTTTATGATCTCTTTTTGACATTGCCTTTCGCATCAAATTAGCATCAGACCATGTAAATTTCCCTATTGACACAGCGATTTCCATAACCTGTTCCTGAAATAGGATAAGCCCATAAGAGATATCAAGTATATGCCCCGTAGGGTCAATGTTATTTTCAATCGGTTTTTTGCCATTTCTTCTTTTCATATATTCACTCACTATGCCTCCGTTTAGGGGACCCGGTCTATAAAGAGAGATCATTGCTACAATATCTTCAAAATTTTGAGGAGCAAGTTCCTTTAAATAACGCCGCATGCCGCTGCTTTCCAATTGAAAAACGCCTAAAGTTCGTGCTTCCTGAAGCAATTCGTAGGTCTTGATATCATTGAGTGAATTTTCATAAAGCATTTTATTAGTATCCAATTCACCGTCATTTATGGTATCAAATATGGCGTCAAGATATCTCGCCCCCAAAAAATCGATCTTCAATACATTCAAAGGCGTATCCTTTGTAATGTGCGATATGAATTCATCGTTATTAGATATATGTTTGGGAGAGACAGAAGCAATATCTTTATTTGTTACAAAAAATCCGGAAGGATGTACGGAATAGGTAAATGGCTTTCCCACAAACAATTGTATGGTATTCAAATAAGGCAAAAGTCCATCATTTTTTTCAATGATCTTTTTTATAATGGGATAATGTGCCAGAAGTTCATTTAGATCTCCCTTGAAATAACTGGGAAGTTGTTCCTGAATAATTGATAATTTTTCATTTTTCCAGTTTAATTGCTTTTGTAAATAACGCATTGCTCCACGCCAGCCGAAACGCACAATGGTAGAAAGATGTGCCGTGTGCTCATAACCGAAACGATTTTCCATATATTTGAATACAAGATGCCGTTTATAATGCGAAATATCAATGTCAATATCGGGGAGTTCGTTCCGCTCAATATTGAGGAAACGCTCAAAACTAAGTTTATATTTAATGGGATCCATTGTTGTAATGTTCAAGAGATAGACGATGAGTGAACCACCTGCCGAACCTCTTATTGTCCCCACAGACATATTTTTTCTTGCCCAATTTACCACATCCGAGACAATCAAAAAATAACCGCATAATTTCTTTTGTTTAATAATATTATATTCATATTGGAAACGCTCTCGGTATTTTCTATCATCCCAATTCCCTATTTTTTTTAATCGCTTTTCACATATGCTTTTCAGCATAATATCATCATCAATGGAATAATTTGGGAAAAGATAACCCTTGAAATTCAAATAATCCTCAATGCTTAATAATGTTTCTTTCAATTCATCATCCTTGCTGTCCTTTACGGAAGTGAATTGATTCTCTTTATTAAGTAAAGATCTTAAATATCGATCTCCTTTTGAAATTGCTGAAATAGTTCGTAGGTTCAAATCCTCTTTATTAAAGTACAAGGTCTTGGTAAAAAGATAGTTTCTTAAACCTTCCCCCAGTTTTTGCGAACCAACGGTAATTGGAATATTATCATAATTACCTAAAAAATCAAGTACTTTTTTCCTGTTCTCATCATCTTCCCTTACAAATGAGACCAATTTTGATAATGTGGAAAATTCATTATTATTTCTCGGTATGAAAATAATTTCGTTTCCCCTATTATCAGCCACACTGTTTGCAAAAATCCCGCGGACCTTCTTTTGGTGAAACTCATACAATCCGAAAAATGATTCCCTATCGCAGAATATATCATGATCATTTTGCATATCTTTTACCATCTCATCAATAGTTAGAAATCCCTCAAGGAATGAGTACTCGCTTTTATATAATCTTATCATATTGTATTATACTAAAAATATTTTTAGTAGTCAAGTGAATTTTGAAAAAGAATAGAATTTTGTTATAATGTAGTATGGGAAATGACAAAAAGAGGGATTTAATAATAGAAGCACTATCTCGCTATCTTCCAAAACGAATCGTTGAAAAAATCGTAATGGAGCCGGAAAAAATACATCTTGAAGGTGAAAGAAGAAGAGCTACCCTTTTATTTATGGACATCAGCGGTTTCACAGCAATTTCTGAGAACCTTGATCCGGAAGAAGTGGTAAGCACCGTCAACGGTTTCTTCAATGCAATGAGCAAGATCATCGATAAATACGACGGTGACATTGATAAGTTCATGGGGGATGCCATGCTCGTTCTTTGGGGAACTCCTATTGCACATGAAGATGATGATGAACGAGCTGTGCGAGCCGGAATGGAAATGATGGCGGCACTTGATGATTATAATATGTCAAGACCTAAGGAAATAAGAGAAAAGTTCCCCATTTCAATGACAATGGGTATCAATTCCGGTGTTGTCTTTGCCGGCAATGTCGGCTCTGAAAAGAGAATGGAATACACGGTAATGGGAGATAATGTTAATCTTGCCGCTCGATTAGAAGGAATGGCAAACCCCAGAGAGATTATGATATCAGGCGAAACAGCAGGAAATCTTTCTGATGAAATACTACTTAAAGATCTTGGGAAAGTTCCCGTAAAAGGGAAAGTAGAACCCGTTCAGGTCTACCTTATTGCCGGTTTGAAATCGGAAATGGGCGAGGTGTTTGAAAAGAAAACTTTCTATTTTCCAAGACCAAAATTAGAAAAACAACTTTCAGAATTGATAAAAAAGAACAATTTTATTGAGATAATAGGCAAAGCGGGAACAGGAAAAACAGAATTAGTTAGACATAATCTTAAAGATTTCCAGTACTTCTCAATAAATGCATCAGAGAAAAATACACCATTCGGATTTGTTAAGAGTTCCTTAACAAAGGTCCTCAATATTTCTTTAAGCGATAATATTAAAAATAAGCAATTAAAGTTACAGGGTTTTATAAAAAAAAATAATGAATTTTTAAATGATCTATCGGTATTTATTGATCTTTTTGATATAAAATCCATTTATAAAGGCGAAGAAAAAAAGTGGAAAATATTTGAACTGGCAGAAAAGATATTCAATAAATTCTTTAATAATGTTATCATTGATAAATTCGATCTTATCGATGAGCTTTCACTAAACTTTGTTAGATCTGTTATTGAAACTACTGAGAATAAAAAGATCGTATTCATTTCAAGAGAAAGGATATTAACAGATCTGCCCTCTCTGAATATAGCCACATTTAGCCACGATGAAACAAAGAATTATATCTTAAAATACTTTAATAAGAGCTATGCCCCCGATGAGATCATTGATAAGATATTTTCATTATCAAAAGGCAATGCATCTATTATCAACGGATTCTTGAACTATCTTGAGAAAAATAATTTGATTTTTTTGGAAAAGGATGCTGTTTATTTAAAGGTTCCAATTAATAAGGTTAAATTACCCAATAAATTTCAAGGAGTTGTGCTTTCCATATTTGATTCCTATGACGAATATACGAAGAAATTCTTACAATATGGTGCAGTCTTCGGTGAAAAATTCAATGTCAATGATCTAAACAAGATCATTAATTACAAGCCCGGAAGAGTAGAGGGTTCCCTTAGAAATCTTATCTCAGACAAGGTCCTTCATAGAGATGGAGATAATGTCTTCTTTTTAGATGAGAATTTAAGAGAAGCTGTTTATAATATTTTATTAAAATCAAAAAGAAAAGAACTTCATTCAAAGATAGCGAACATCTTTGAGGGGGATGAATACGATATTTTTTCAATTGCAAACCATGCTCTGCTCGGTATAAATAAAAAGAAGGCAATTGATTACGGTTTAAAAGCAATAGATGTTTCTTATGCTAATTATGATAATAATTCAACTTTGAATTACGCGGAAAAAACATTGAATTTCATTGATAAAAAGGATAATGAGAATTTAACCTATGTGCTTGAGAAAAAGATGAAATCACTGTATAGATTATCATATTTCGAACTTGCTATTAATGAGGCAAAAAACCTAATTAATATATTCAAAAAAAATAATTTTGTTGAAAAATATTTTGATGTTTCAAATATTGAAGCCGGATATTTTATTCAATTAGGAAAAATAGATAGAGCTTTAAAAATACTGAATAATTTGATTGAAACAGAAATTAAAGAAAAAAGTACATTAAAATTTATTTTTATAAATTTTGGAGTCATTTTTAAAATTAAAAATGATATCAAACAATCAATGGAATATTATCTAAAAGCTCTTAAATTT
>JAGGYO010000148.1 GCA_021162505.1 bacterium | reverse complement strand
TAAATACACCGGATCTATTTTGGAGTTTACCCATAGTGTAAAAAAACCGGTTTGGAATTTTTCTTCCAATACATTCTTAATAAGATTGCTGTGTTTCTTTAATAATACAAATTCTTGTTTAAATTCCTCAACAATTCTGTAAAATTGTATTCTATATTTATTGTTTGGAGTTCTATCCAGGATACTTATAAATTCACTACTTTTTCTAATAATACTCCAGGTTTTTTCAAGACTACTTAAAAAATCATCCACTATTTCAAAATCTATTTTATACTTGTTATTAGTACTAATATTCCCGTCTACAGTAAACATCATAAAAGCAAAAACAGAAGGTAAAATACAGCATTTTTTAAGTTTATACATGGAGTATTCCATGTTTTTAATTCTAATTTTATATATTTGATAAAATATTGATAAGGATTTTCCTTTATAAACTTCAATTTTCCCTGATGATTTGTTATAGTATTCTACAATACGGTTAATATCTGACTCAGGATATATTCTTTTCAGGTTCATATTGTCACCAAAAATTAATTTTTTATTTTGATTTCTCATAAAAAGTGTTAACCTTTTTATGAAAGGATCTATATTCCCCACCCATTCTTCATCCTTATATGTTATTGCAGGTATTTCAAAAAACAGATATTCGGATTTCGTAAAAAGTGAGAATAGATCTTCTATAAGTTCCTCAATAAGCTTACTTGCACCGCAGGAAGAAATGTTCAGACCTTGATTCTTATATCCGTCTTCTTTTAACAAAGAATATTTATTATCATTTAATATATAGTCGCTATCAATCAGTACAGATAATACAGGAACTAAAATTATTTCATTTTGTTTACAAACACTATTAATTCTATCAACTAATTTTTCAGAATATGAAAAATCTGATTTAATTATGTTATCTATGGACCATGGGAAAAACTGTCCAAAATCAATAAAAATAATCTTACAACCATTGGAAATGGCCAGATCAATATTTTCAAGAATAATATCATTACTTACAGGGAAAACAGAATAATCAAGAAATAAAATAATTTCTTTCATTATAAAAGCCCTTCTTGTATTTTCTCATATAAGTTATTATGATTTAAACACTT
The DNA here is from genome assembly GCA_021162505.1 of bacterium. Classification (GTDB taxonomy): domain Bacteria; phylum AUK180; class AUK180; order AUK180; family AUK180; genus AUK180. The sequence continues at coordinate 2,154 of JAGGYO010000148.1, read as the reverse complement.
TAATGGAGGTAATACTACAATGAATAATATAAATAAACGTTTAGAACAAATTGGCATACAGATTCCTCGTATTTTAATGCCCTCAAAAAATATTTCAATGAAAAAATGGGCAGTTGTAGCTTGTGATCAGTATACATCTGAACGGGGTTACTGGAAAGATGTAGAAAAAATTACTGGAGATTCTCCTTCAACCTTAAATTTAGTATTCCCTGAATGTTATCTTGAGGATCCTGATCCTGATGAACGTATTAAAAATATTAATCAAAATATGGATCAATATCTTAAAGCAGGAGTACTGGTAGAAGGTGAACAGGCATTTTTTCTCGTAAAAAGAAGTACCGGCTCAGGTAAACCCCGATACGGTCTAATGTTAGCACTGGATCTCGAAGCTTATGATTACTCAAAGGGGTCTACAAGTTTAATCAGAGCAACAGAAGGCACCATAATTGACAGAATTCCTCCAAGGAAAAAAATTAGAATAAATGCACCTTTGGAACTGCCCCATATTCTGGTTCTTATTGATGATCCTGAAAAAACAGTAATAGAACCATTAATATCCCAAATCAAAAAGCTTGAACAAGTTTATGATTTTGATCTTATGAAAGATAGTGGGCATATATCAGGTTATAGGATATCAGATATGAACCTGACAGAAAAAATAATTTCCTCATTGGAAGAATTAAATAATAAAGACAGGTTTAAAGAAAAATATTCAAAAGATGATGTTCTTTTATATGCAATGGGAGATGGGAATCATTCCCTGGCCACGGCTAAAGCAACATGGGAGGAGATTAAAACAAATAGTAATGAATCTGAAATTATGAGTCACCCTGCACGATGGGCTTTAGTGGAACTTGAGAATATTTATGATGAAGGTATTATTTTTGAACCAATTCATCGTGTGCTTTTTGATGTAGATACAGATAGTTTTTTTAAAGAAATCGATAAGACCAGTACCTATAATTTTAAAGAAATCGATTCAATTGATAAAATAATGAAAATTATTAGTAACCAAACTGGACCGGGGCAAAGTGCCGGATACTGTGATTCACAAAAAAAAGGAATTATAACTATAGCGAACCCATCTTCTACTATACCTGCAGGTACATTTCAAAAAATAATTGACAGTTATCTGGGAAAAGATAAAAAATCCTACGTTGACTACATACATGGACAAGAAGTTACATTAAAACTTGGATCGAAAAATAATAATTGCGGAATTTTCTTACCTGCAGTGGATAAAAATGATTTTTTCCGCACAGTTATAATGGATTCAGCCTTTCCCCGCAAAACTTTCTCTATGGGTGAAGCGCATGAAAAGCGATTTTATATTGAAAGTAGAAAAATTAGATAATTTTATAGTAATTTTTCAGGATCTATCCTACAGGCTCCCTGTCTAATTATTCTATATGGTTTTGTACACAGGTCTATAATTGTTGATGAAATACTTTCTAATAAATCTCCCTCATCCACAAATAAATCAATATTATTTCCAAATACGGCTTTTATTTCATTAGACTTGTTTAACGCAGGTTTATCTATATAATTTACACTTGTAGAAAACAAAGGCTGATCAAGTTTATAAAGAAGTTTCAATAATCTGCTATCATCCGGTACCCGTAAGGCAACTGTTAAGTTATTTTTGTCAGGAACTATAATTGTTAATGGCCCAGGCCATTGATCAAGAAAATATTTATCAATTTGAAATGATGTATATTGTGAAATCCATTCTTTAAGAATTAGAATCAGAAATGGTTTGTTATCATCTCTTCCTTTTATTTCCTGTATTTTTTTTCGTGTCCCCGGAGCAATCCCCAAAAAACCATAAATTGTGTCACAGGGCATTATAACAATACCCCTTTTGGTCAGCACATTTAAAATTTTATCCAATAACAGATCTTCGTTTTTTATATACATGAGAATTTCCCTTAAATACTGTCAAAATTAAAAAAGTAAGAATACCGATAAAAGCAGAAAAAATACGAATATATTCAGCACTTAGTACATTTTTGGAAAAACGTTGATAAAAACTACCCACTATAAAATTATATGGTTTCTTTTGGTAATTTTTTATTATTATCTGTCCTTCATCTTTATTAAAATATCCAAGGTCTCTTGCTTTTAAAGCAATTAGTTCATGATTCGAAATAAGGC
>JAGGYO010000331.1 GCA_021162505.1 bacterium | reverse complement strand
ATATTGAATCGACCAATTAAAAGAAAATCAAAAGTGGATACCTTTAATTCTTCAAGGTAAATTATTTTCTTCTTTATTAGTTCCGTCTCTTGTTGTATAGCAGAAAATAAAGTTCCGTATTTTTTCTGTTCTCTTTTTCCTACAATAGGGATGTTCAATTTTAATAATTCTTTCACAGTCAACGATTTTATTAATTTAATCGAATGATAACTTCTTACACTGAAATTTAACAAGTTGATAAAGTAATTCTTATTAATAATTGTTTCATCCATATTGATCTTTAAAAGGGTACGATGAAAAAGTCCAACTTCTCCAGTATAAATTATGGCTTTCGGACTGCCATGCAGTCGTATAAGAATATCACCTTTGTTTATGAATTTTTTCTCATTGGGAACCTCATTCAGGGTAATGGAATACGAATTACTGGTTCTGAAAAAATCACTTGTAATAAATGGGAATGAGAACTCCTCCTTTTCTACAGATGGAAATATCCCCATTTCACACGGACTATCACTTGAAAGAAATTTTTCAATATTAGTAAATCTTAGAGTATTGTTCCAGAGTTTGTTTAAAACGGAAACCAATAATTTATTGAGAAACTCTGCTCTTTTTTTAGATAATTCTATTTCTTTATTGATAACTTCTATCTTTTTAATGATATCAAATTGTTCCGATTCCGTGGGAATTGGAAATCGCATATTTTTAATATTTCTTATACTATTTGGATATTTTTTTCTCAGCCAGAATTTAATGAGTTTAAAAAAATCTTCTATGATCCCATCACTCATAGTATCATTCTTCATGATCCTTTTTCGTACTACTTCTTTTTTTACACTTTTCCTCAAATGATCTTTGCTGTTTTCCAATTCCTGTAAGTTTGTGAGCCCCCAGTTAAATGGGATCTTTCCAAAAGAAGTGGATTTCAAGAACATCATCATAATTCTAACCTCGAAAAAAGCATGCGGAGGGCTAAATTAAGATCTTTAATACTAAGATCATGCTTTATTTTGAGTTTTTCCTTGAAAATACCTTGAAAATAAAGATCATTGAAAACCAAATTCAAATTATCGATGATGGGATTTACATCTTTTCCTCCGGTTATGCCAATTCGGATAATTTCCATTTTTTCAAAGAAACTTATCCAATTGAGCCACTTAGGGTATTCATCGTCTGGGATTTCCATACCGGTTAAGAAATACCACCATTTGTTTTGAGATATCTTGAATTGGGGTTGTCTCCTTCCTGAATAATTATAGCTGACCATGGTTGATTTTGTCATATCATAAAGAATATCCCTTATTGTTCTTGTGCTATAACCTGTTGATTCTGCAATTGGATTTATTTCTGTAATCTCGTGTGTTAATAGATAAACAACTATTTCTGATCTCGCTTTTGTTCCCCATAAGCTCTTTATTAGAAATCTTATATTATTTTGACTATTGGGAATGATCTCTTGTGCTTCTTTCTCGTTTATATGAAAATGCGGGTAAAGGATATTATATTGCAGAAATTCCGAATCCGGCTTATTTATTTTTTGCTTATTTATTAGAAAATCTTCTACTTTACCTCCTTTTTTGGGTTTATTTTTTATAATTTTTTTTATATTTTTCCATTTAACGCTGTTATTTAAAAAGAGTTTGGTCAAGGTAGCCTTAAAGAGCCGTTCATAAATATCCTTTTCCTTTTTCGGTTGAATATTTAAGAAACTCTTCATTGCCAATTTTAATCTGGAAATAGAAATATAGAAAGCGTTCCTTGCGATGAAGTTGACCATTTCTTCGAAAAAACTTTTATGGATTCGAGTAGTAGGAAAAGAATAAATTAAAAGTGGTTCAATATCCAAAACGACTCGTCCCAACTCTTTCTCAGGTGATATTCCCATATTTTCCCATATATTATAGAGAAATTGTGTATAAAAATCATTAAATGTTTCTTTTAATTCATTATTTTTCATTGTCCAATATCTCCTTTAATATCTTTTCTCTTTCCTTTTTCACTATCTCAAGTTCTTCATCAATTAGAGTCAGTTTTTTCTCCAACTCCTTAATGTCCTCAAATTCTTTTTGCTCCCTAAAATATTCATTACAATCAAGAGAGAAATTATTTATTCTTAATCCATCCAGTGATACTGATTTCAATTTATTGCTTTCGATGATATGCGAATAATTGTCAAGTATCTTATCGCTGACCGAATTAATATTCACCTTTTCCCTGTATAAATGTCTTGGTTCCGGAAAGGTATCTGTAATATCGTAAAAGATGATTCTTCCCTTGTTCTCTTTGGCTTTTTTCTTATTGATTATGATCAATTGTGATTCGATGATGGTATAACTTCTACCGAGGTAAAGAACTCCTTCAATAAGATCATCATTTATTATGGCTTTCAATATGGAAAGTTCCGTATCATTATTTGGGATTCTCTTTGGAATTATCAAAATGGCTTTACCGTTTTCGTTTAGTGAAGCAATGGAATGTAAAAAGAGTAAAAATTCTTTTGAGACATTTCTTGGAAAGCCGTATTTGAAATCTTTATATAATTTTAAGAGTTTTCTGGAAATCTCTTTTTTTTGTATTTCAAAGGGAAGATGCGAAATAACAATGTCAAAGGTCATTAATGCGTTCTTTTCCTTTTTATCTTTGTCTGTTTTCTGTTTTATGAACTGAGGTTCCAAAAGAGAATTACCTTCTCTTATATCGCCATTGAACACACCTTTCATTAAGAATTGTATCTTACCTATGGAATAGATGATCTTGTCGAATTCAGTGCCAAATAAGTGAACATCCTCATTATAGAAAAAATCCTTTTGATATTTCAATGTCTTTATCAATGAGTTACCATGCCCGAATGCCGGATCATAAATGGTGTGCACTTCTTTGTCAATAAATCTAACCACAAGTGAATTGACCTGCTCAGGTGTCAACTTTCTATTGTACTTGAAAATTCCATCTGTAAATACTCTGACGAAAGCACTGTAGATTATATCATTTGAGATGTTTAAAAGTCCTAACTTTCCAAGCTCATTAAGGATCTTTTCAAGAATGGGATTTGTTAGCATTTTATGCTCATTATAATTAATGGAATTGAGAAATCCTTTAAAGATATGGGGATTGAGTTTTTCGAGTTCAGCATTGGCTTTGATAATGTTTTGTTTAACATTTTTTCTTGGAAAGTCATTAAAAATAAGACCTTCGGGTAATTTCAATTTGCCGAAGAAAAAAACTTTTCTGCTGTCCCCACCCTTGTCAGGGAATATCATTCTGAAAAATATGAGGTTAAAAACAATTCTTAAAAGCATTTCATAAGGAACTATTCCCATGAGTATAGCATTTATTTCTTTGTATATATCATGGATATTTCTTCTATGTGTTGAGCTAAGGTCTACTTGTCTTCTTTCCATCTTCTGCATCTCCTATCTTAGTTGTACCATATTATAATATATATACCATTGGAAATCAATAGTGTTCCAAATATATATTAAAAAGAAGATAATCTTCCGTTAGAGAGAATATATAATTCTATTGAGTTGTAATATTGCTTTTTATTTATTTCTCTTTTCTTTGCATTTCAAATCTCAAATTGATTCCCGTCATTGCGAGGCGTTAGCCGTATTAGGGATGTTACCTCGGATGTTTAGGTGCGTCCTGACACAATATGCATTTTAGCTTCGCAATCTCATTCTTCCTTCATGTCATTCCTGATCTGATCAGGAATCCAGAATTTATATTTTCTTTAATTCTTTATCTTTAATTCTTCATCTTTCATTATTCATTGTTCATTGATATTTCAGTGCTCTGTGGTATATCCAGCGCCTTCTTGGTGCTGTGGTTATTCCATTTTCTTTAATTCTTCATCTTTCATTATTCATTATTCATTGTTCATTGATATTTCAGTGCTCTGTGGTATATCCAGCACCTTCTTGGTGTTGTGGTTATTCCATTTTCTTTAATTCTTCATCTTTCATTGTTCATTGATACTTCAGTGCTCTGTGGTATATCCAGCACCTTCTTGGTGCTGTGGTTATTCCATTTTCTTTAATTCTTAATTTATGTTTTGTCATTCCGTACTTGATACGGAATCTATCTTTGGAGTTTACCCCGTTTTGGGGGTCATTCAGAGGAAACAAAGTTTCTGTAGGAATCTCATTTATTAAATTGATTCTATTATTGGAACTATCGTACTATTAAATTATTATTTACATTATTCAAGAATTTAACAAATTTAAAACACCGTCCCTCTTTTTTTTAAGGATGAAACCATTTGGCTAACACAAGCTCAAATAGTTGATCTTTTTGAAAGCAGTAAAGCAAATATAAGTGAACACATAAAACATATTTTTCAAACAGGAGAACTTAATAAAAAGGCAACTGTTCGGAATTTCCGAATAGTTCGTAAAGAAGGAAGCCGAACGGTTGAAAGGGATATTATCCATTACAACCTTGATGTAATTATCTCGGTTGGTTATAGAGTTAATACAATTCGCGGTACACAGTTTCGTATTTGGGCAAACAAAATTCTTAAAGATTATCTATTAAAAGGATATTCACTTAATCAACGAATGAACCGCATTGAAAATACTGTTTATTCTTTGGCTGAAAAAGTAAATAACATTGATTTGCAAATCCACACTAATTTACCGCCCAAACAAGGTGTATTTTATGACGGCCAAGTTTTTGATGCCTATAAATTTGTATCAGATTTGATTCGTTCTGCAAAAAAAAAAAATCATTTTGATAAATAACTATATTGATGATACGGTCTTAACTCTATTTACTAAAAGGAAAAAGAGTGTAAAAGCGATTATCTATACAAAAAAGATCACAAAACAAATCAAACTCGACCTAGAAAAATATAATGCACAATATGAAGAAATACAAATAAAAGAATTTAAAAAATCTCATGATAGATTTCTAATAATTGATGATGTAAAAGTTTATCATTTTGGGGCTTCATTAAAAGATCTCGGTAAAAAATGGTTCGCTTTTTCAAAACTCAACATTAGTTCTATTAAAATTTTGGATAATTTGAAAGAGAAATAAAGCAAAAAAGAACTGAAAGCGTCAAAGCGTCAACCTGGTACCGATTTAAGAATTTAACAAATTTAAAACACCGTCCCTCTTTTTCCCCTTAAACATTTTTCTTATGTCACTTGCGTATTTGCGCAATTGCGCAAATACGCAAATAGTAAAATTACATGAAAATCTCTTGAAATAAAAAAAATAAGTGATATAATATACTGTATGTTTTTTTCTATAGAGGTTTTTAAATAATGTCGAAAGAAGCGAAAGCACGAATAAAGATTAATAAACCATTAGAACAAGAGGATAATATGGGGAATTTTCAAGAGAAAGTCAGTTTTATATGGGATTTAGCGGATTTATTAAGAGGAACCTATAAACGAAATGAATATCAAAAGGTAATTTTACCATTTATTGTATTGAAAAGATTCGATAGTGTTTTAAGTTACAGCAAGCACAAAGTATTAAAAGCTTATGACAGGTATAAAAATCAATTTGATAATTTGGAATATGCATTAAATAGTGCTTCAACAGATGAAAATGGCGAATCATTGGGATTTTATAATTATTCAAAATATGATTTCAAAACTCTTTTGGAGGACCCAGAAACTATTGAGCAAAATTTGAATCATTATCTTGACTGCTTCAGTATAGAGGTGCAAGATATTTTTAAGAATTTTAAAATTAGAGTCCAAGTTAAAAACTTGGCTGAGAAAAATTTACTATTATTGTTAATGAAAAAATTTTCTGAGACAAAAATTGATTTACATCCGGACAAAGTTTCTAATCATGAAATGGGAATGATATTTGAAGAATTGATAAGAAAATTTTCTGAACAATCCAATGAGGAAGCCGGGGAGCATTTTACACCGAGAGAGGTTGTTGCACTGATGGCAAAATTAGTGTTTTTGCATAACGGTAACCTGAAAAAAAAAGATATTATACGAACCATATATGATCCGGCTTGCGGAACAGGGGGCATGCTGACAGCAGCAAAAGAATATATTAAGGCTGTAAATAAAAACAGTACCGTGGTGCTTTATGGTCAGGAAATAAATGAGGAAATTTATGCAATTTGTAAAGCGGATATGTTGATGAAGGGTGGAGAATCGGATAAAATAATGGGACCGAAAAGCACTCTTTCTGATGATGTATTTTCAGATCTAAAATTTAACTATATTATTTCCAATCCTCCTTATGGCACTAAATGGGAGCAAGATGCAGATGCTGTAAGAAAAGAAGCAGAAAGAGGGTTTGAAGGAAGATTTGGAGCAGGATTACCAAGGATAAATGATGGACAACTATTGTTCTTACAACATATGATATCAAAAATGAAAGTTAACGGTGAAAAATCCAAAATTGCAGTTATTACCAATGGATCACCGTTATTTACCGGTGATGCCGGAAGCGGTGAAAGTAATATAAGAAAATGGATATTTGAAAATGATTTTATTGAAACAATCATTGCTTTACCAAATCAATTGTTTTTCAATACAGGTATAAATACATATATCTGGATTTTAACAAATGAAAAACCACTTGTGAGAAAAGGAAAGATTAATTTGATTAATGCCACTTCTTTCTTTAAAAAAATGCGAAGAAGTTTAGGAAAAAAAAGAAATTATCTTTCCAGTGGAAATATTGAGAAGATTGTTGGGTTATGTAATAATTTTGAAAAAAATGAATACTGTAAGATATTTGATAATGAAGAATTTGGCTATACAAAAGTAATTGTTGAAAGACCTTTGCAGTTGAATTATCAAGTCACAGAAGAAAGGTTTGAGAATCTTTATTCTGTTAAAGCTTTTGCAAAATTGGCTGAGAGTAAGAAAAAAAATATAGAAGAAAAGCTGAAAGAAGAGAAAGAGGGAAGGAAAAAGCAGAAAGAGATTATTAATGCCTTAAAGAAGATTGGAAATCATTTATACAAAAATTGGGATAAGTTTGAAATAAAAGTCAAAAATACTTTAAAGAACTTTGACCTGAAGCCTAATTTTATCAAAAATATCATTTTAGTCCTTTCGGAGCATGATGCTTCGGCTGATTATGTATTGGATGGAAAAGGTAAAAAACAACACGATTCTAATTTAAGAGATTCTGAAAAAATTTCGTTAGGAGAAAATATCAAAAAGTATTTTAAAAAAGAGGTAAAACCATATTATTCGGATGCCTGGATGGACAGAAAAAAGGATAAGGTTGGTTATGAGATTAATTTTACAAAATATTTCTATGAATACAAACCGCCAAGATCATTAGAAAAAATTGAAAAAGATATTAAAGAAGTTACTTCTGAAATTCAGGAGCTTTTGAAAGAGGAATTTTGATGAAAAAATCTGAATTAATTGAAAGGTTGGAGGATATCGAATGGGAAGATTTTGAAGTTAAGGAGGCAAAATCAGAAATCCCAAAGAGCAGTTGGGCAACTGTTTCTGCATTTTCCAATACTGCTGGTGGATGGTTAATTTTTGGCGTAAGAAAAAATAAAAAAGAATATGAGATAATCGGGGTTGAAAATCCGGAGAAGATAGAACAGAATTTTACAACGGTATTAAGAAGTGGGAAATTTAATAGAAAGATTAAACCTGTATGTAAAAAATATTCATTCAATGATAAAACTGTTTTAGCTTTTTATATTCCTCTTGCGCAAAAAAAACCAGTTTATTTTGACAATGCTAAGAATTCATTTATCCGTTCTGGTTCCGGAGACCAGCGATTGACTTGGCAGGAAATTGATTCTCTATATCGCGACACCTCTTTTGGCACAAAGGATAAAGAGCTAACAGAACTCACTATAAACAACTTAAATCAGGAAAGCATAAGACGATATAGAACCTATCTAAAAAACATAAAACCTGAACATCATTATAATTCGCTTTCGGATGAGGAGTTTCTTGCAAAGATACAGGTGCTTGAAAATGAAAAAGTTACATTTGCAGGGCTTCTTGTATTTGGAATAGAAGATTCAATCAGAAAATATTTCGTAGATTTTAAAATTGATTACCTTGAAATATTTGGCACAAGCTACGCAGATGCGCAGAAACGGTATGAGTTTCGTCTGTCCGGTTATCCCAATATCTTTGAGTATTTTTTTGCCGTTTACGAGCGGATTATCAAAAAAATTGATATTCCTTTTAAATTGAAGGGAGCTTTCAGGGATGAAAACCAGCCGCAGGTTAAGGCAATAAGGGAGGCGCTTGTTAACTTACTTATACACTCGGATTATTTTTCGCCTATGAAGCCAAGAATAAGGGTATTTTTGAATAGGATAGAATTTTTAAATCCAGGGGCATTACCTAAGCCTTATGAAGAATTACGAAAAGGAGATATTTCTATGCCCCGCAACCCCATTATCACCCGCATTTTCAGGGTGATTGATCTTGCTGAAAACGCAGGTTATGGCTTTGATAAGATGTTTAATGGCTGGAGGCATTATTATACAAAGGATCCTGTTGTTTTTGAGGGAACAGATTATTACAGAATTGAGTTCTTTTTTGATGAAAGATATATAGAAAAAGACCTAGAAAAAGACCTAGAAAAAGACCTAGAAAAATTAAATAAAAATCAGAGAAGAATTGTCGCTGAAATAAGGAAAAATAATTTCATTACACAGAAAGAATTATCTAAAATCGTGGGCATCAATGAAAAGAATATAAGAAACAATATCACTAAACTGAAAAATCTTAATATAATTAAAAGAGTTGGACCTGCTAAAGGCGGACACTGGGAAGTGATAGGATGAAACTCAAACCATATCCAAAATACAAGGATTCCGGGATCCAATGGATTGGGGAGATTCCTGAGGGGTGGAAAGTGAGGAAGTTGAAACATATTGTTAATGAGTTTATTGCGGGTGGAACTCCAAGTTCTGATAGTGAGAAATTTTGGGTACAAAATGGAGATGAAGGCATCCCCTGGGTAACAATTGGAGATATGACAAACAAAGAAATTGTTAAATATACTACTAGAAAAATAACAAAAGAAGGTTTAGCTGATAAGAGATTAAGAATTTTGAAAAAAGGAACTTTAATATACTCTATATTCGCTTCTTTAGGTAAGGTTTCCACATTAGGGATTGATGCAACAACAAACCAAGCAATTTTAGGTTTAATTTCAAATAATAAAATAGACAATAATTTTTTAAAATATTACCTAAAAAATTTAGAAGAACCAATTATCCTTCTCTCAAATGCAAACACTCAAAATAATCTTAATTCTACAATTGTGAAAAATATTGAAATATCTATTCCCAAAAACAAACAAGACCAAACCACCATCGCATTCTTTCTGGATAAAAAAACCGCCAAGATTGATGCTTTGATCGAGAAGGATAAAAGATTGATTGAACTTCTGAAAGAAAAGCGAACCGCCTTAATAAATCATGCTGTGACAAAAGGCCTGAACCCACCCCTAACCCCTCCCTTATCAGGGAGGGGAATTGCGGGGACACTCGAGGAAGGCAATTTAAAGTATATACCTTATAATCCTTCACTTAAAGATATGGCGAGAGAAAATAGAAAAAATCCAACTCCTGCCGAAAAAAAGATGTGGGAATTTTTACAAAATAAAGAATTCAAAGGATTAAAATTTACGCGACAGAAACCATTAGATAAATTTATTGCAGATTTTTATTGTGCTGAATTGAGGCTGGTAATTGAGATTGATGGAGAATATCATGATAACCAAAAAGAACAGGATAAAACACGCTCAGAAATACTTTGGGATAAGTATAAAATAAGAGTAATACGCTATACTAATACTCAAATACTAAATAATTCAAAAGAAGTTTTAGATGACTTACTTGAAAAAATTAAGCATCGGGTCCCCTCTGGCGAAACAAAAGTAAAAGATAAATTTCCCCCTGAAAAGGGGGATAAAAGGGGGTTTAAGGATTCCGGCATTAAATGGATTGGAAAGATTCCAGAGGGGTGGGAAGTGCACAAACTGAAATACAAGACAATCATCAATAAGAAAAAGTTGGAAGATGATATAAATCCTAATCTATTAGGATTTATATCATCTTCCAACTTTTTCTTATTGATGATTGTCTTGTAT
>JAGGYO010000335.1 GCA_021162505.1 bacterium | reverse complement strand
ACTGAATTTATTTTTAAAAGATCCTTGGGTTCTTATTTAAAATTCGTTGATATAAAACCCTATATTGAAAAAACAATAAAAGATAAAGTGCTTTCTTCAAAGATCTCGCTCTGGGATTATTATGATAATTATGTAAAAGATCTAAGGTTTCAAATAAAATTTAGGAAATATATTCTTTCATACAGAATATTCAAAGAGATTCTTCCTCGCGTATTTTTCAAACCCGTACTCATTCCCCCAAAAGACAGAAAAAAACATCCAATTCTACTTTCATTCAAAAAATATTTCTCAAAATATTTTTCTGTGAGTATTATAGATCTATTTCAACAGATCAAACAAATAGGAGATAAGGACCATCTGAACATATTTTTAGTAGGTGGAATACCTAGGGATCTATTGATCGCCCATTTGAATTCCAAAAATAAGATCACCATTGATGAATTGGACTTTGTCGTATCGGGTGGAAGTGCAATTCATTTTGCTGAAAAAATAAATAGAAAATTAAAAGGGAGGTTATCTTTTTATAAAGATTTCAATACTGCGACCATTAAACTTCCGAATATCTCTTTGGACTTTGCAACAGCAAGAAGCGAGGTCTATCTGGAACAGGGACGGCTTCCTATGGTGGAACATACTGATCTTTATAATGATCTGAAGAGAAGGGACTTTACAATAAATGCTATTGCTATTAGTTTAAATTCAAAAGATTTTGGAAAGATCATCGACTATTTCGGCGGACAATTGGATATAAGAAAGGGTTATTTAAGGATACTTCATCAGAAATCATTCTTTGATGATCCAACTAGGGTTCTGAGAATGATCCGTTTTAAAAATAGCTTAAATTTTAATATTGAGCCCAGAACGGAAAAATTACTGGGATTCTCCCTGGACTTCGGTATCTTCCAGAGCATCAAAGGGGTTCGCCTCACCAGAGAGCTATCTCTCCTATTTCAATTAGCGCCGTCAAAAGGCGTTGAAGGACTAATTAAATACAATTTATTATATGAGTTTTTCGGGGTGGAAGATCTCAATATTCAAAAATTGAAATTATTGAATTCTTCAATTAACTGGCTCTCCATCCTCCATCCTGAAATTAATATTAAGAAAGACCTTATTACTTTTGGATATATTTTTAAAACAGGGAAAAATATAAATCGCGATCTCTTTGTTTTTAAGAAAAAAGAAGATCAGATCATTAGGGAAATTATTACTATCAAGATACCTAAATTCTTAAGCATCTCTTCGAAATTTTCATCATTCTATAAATATTTTGGTAAATTATCCATTGAAGCTAAGTTGTTCATATTAGTTGAAATGAATGAAAAATTACGAAAATACTATATTGAATTTCTATTGAAAACAATTGCACTCAAACCTATTATCACAGGTGGTGAGATAATGAAGCTGGGTTTTCAGGGAGAGATTATCGGGAAGATCATGGAAAAAATAATAAAATTGCAATTGGACGGAAAGATTATACACAAAGAAGATGCTATTGATTACATAAAACGGCGTTTTATCGGTATATAGATCCTTTTTCCCGGTCTAACCCTTCTGGGATTCTTAATAGCATTGATCTTCATTAGTGTAATATATCCTATCTTGAACTTTCTGGAGATACCGTAAATGGTATCGCCCTTTTTTACCTTGACAACGATCATTTTATGAATATTTCCGTTATTATCCTTAATCTTTTGAGCAAGATAGTATTTGCTTATGGGAATTATAAGATTATTGACATTTGATATTGCATAATTTATCTTAAATTGAGGGTTCAGCTTTTTTAATGTATTAATATCTATCTTTAATTTCTTTGAAAGTTCCGATATAGACCATTTCCCTTTAATTTTAATGATCGTATACCCTTTTCCAAATTCCGTATCCTTTGGTAATTTATCATTATACAATTGGATCAGGGCTTTGATCTTTAACAGGAACTCTCTGCTTTCTCTGGGAAACTTTGAGAACCCTTTCGTATATCCGAATCTTTTTATGATCCTCTTGGTCCCGTATTCTCCGTAATTATAAGCAAGGACCACTAATTGCCAATCCTTCAAGTATGAATAAAGATATTTAAAATATTTTATTGCAGCATCAGTTGAAAGATACATATTTAATCTGTCATCAGTGCTCCAATTAATATTTAGTCCGTAATTTCTACCCGTGTAACTCATGAATTGCCACATTCCAAGAGCTTTCATATGAGATTTTGCCTTAGTATTTAAAAAGCTCTCTACAAAAGCAATAAATGCAAGTTCTTCGGGGAGATCCGATTCTCTCATTTTTTTTCTGAGAAAATTGAGGATAGGGAGCCGTTTTTTCAAAACCTCTATCTGTCTTTGTCCGCTTTGTCTGTTTTTAAAATATTTTTTCCATCTTTTCACGCCCTTTGACTGAAAGTACAGATTATATAAGGGATCATTTTTTACCAGAAGGTCGGTGCTTTTATCAAGATCAACATTCAGTTTGAGATCATCAAAAATTGATTGATAATTAAAGGAAAAATTTTTATATACGAAACGCGGTGTTAAACAAGAGTTTAGGCTAATTACTACTATTAACAGCAGTAAGAGCGCTATTGATCTTGTCAACAAATTCTTTGTTCTTCGCATATTTTTTTGATATTTCAAGTTCATTCTTTGCCTCTTCTTTTTTATTCAAATATAAATTTGACAGGCCAATAACATAATGAGCAAGAGCAAATAACCCGAAAAATTCATCTTTTTGCGGAATCTGCTCTAATGCAATTTTCTCATTAAGTATGGCATCTTCATATTTTTTCATTTTCATTTGGGCATAACCCAAGTTTATGTAGATATTAAATTTCTGCTGCAATTTACCAGAATCCAATAGCTCCATATATATCTTTTCCACATGATCAAGTTTATCCTCCTTCTCCAAAAGAACGGAAGCGAGATTAAAGTTGATCACATTCTCATTTTCTTTATAATCCACTAATAGTTTGTCATATTTTTTAATGGCACCGTCAAGATCGTTGCTCAAAAATTTTGTATAAGCCCACATCATCTCTGTATTAAAAGTTCTATGTCCGCTCTTTTCGGTTTTTTCGAAGAATTCCAGTGCTTTTTTAAAGTCCCCCGATGCTAAGACCAGGTTTATTAATGATAGGAATTTCGTCTCATCAAATTTTGCTTTGACATCTCTTTCAAGAACATGAACGGCGTCATCAGTACGACCCTCTTTATTTAATCGGCTAACCTCTTTTAAAAGGTTCTCCGTATGTTTCCTCTTATAAATACCATATCCTATATAACCCAATAGGATCAGCAAAAATAAGGTAATAAGTGCCAGCACTATTTGTAAAATACTCATTTTGTATTATAACATAATTTTGAAGAATAACAAAAGATTTTAATTTAATATTTTTTCTTAATCTTAATAAAGGATTGCGATTTGAAATCTAAGTATATGCAAAATAAAATTAGGGAAAATTCATTCTCTCTTTTCTTTCATCATCCACCCATTCACAGATATACTCATTAAATCTGCATTATCAATTGTTTTAAATATGCTCTGTGACCATTATGTTTTAGCGTTGAACCTTTTATTCTACTGATACTAATTCAATATCGAAATGTAGTGTATGCCCTGCCAAAGGATGGTTTGCATCTGCAACGACAATATCATTCTTGATCTCTTTAATTTCGAGAATAATATGCTGATGCTGTTCGTGGTCTTCGGGATCACCGTTTACCATCTCATATTGATTGCCTACTTTAATGTCTTTCGGGAATTCTTTTTTAGGTAGCTCTAATATCATTTCTTTTTTTACTTCACCATAGGCAAATTCCGGAGCAATATCAAATGATTTTTTTTCATTCAACTCCATTCCTAGAACCTGCGCTTCAAAGCCCGGGATCAGTTCCTTTGCCCCCAAAGTAAATTCAAGATATTGACCTTCTTCATTTTTGTCAAAAATTTCACCATTTTCCAATTTGCCTATATAGGCAAGCTTAACCTTTTTACCCTTTTCTGCCTTCGCCATAAGATTCTCCTTTATTAAAAGATTCAACCCGTTATAAGCACGGGATTTTTAATTTTTCTGTTCTTATAATAAACAATTTGAAAGAAAATATCAAATTATAATTCTAAATTATCCTAATATGGATTGGAAATCGAAATTAACACCAAGTTTCATTTCAAGACCATGCTGAATAATGAATATGTTCGCATCATCCCATGTGGTATAATGCATATTAATATCATATCCAATGAGCAAATATGCGCCTATAGGTTTAATAACAATTCCGAATCCGATGCTGCCACCAAAAAGTGCTGAAAAATTAGGAGCAGTATATGTCAACTCATCGGTATTATAAAATAAATACGCACCATTCAAGTCCATCTCAAAAATACCACCAATTGGACTAGTGTTTTTAGTATATCTATTATTAATACCGCCTGCCCTGAAGAATAGGTCTAATCCGGGACCACTGAATGTAGCATTGGAGAAATTATCACTCGTCATACTTCTGTATATTAAGGAAAATGTGGAAAATCCGGCAGCACCGCCTTTCATTCTATATCCAATTGAAAAATCGACAAATGAGGTTTTCCAGTCGACGGTCATTGTACCGCTACCGGTAGTACCATTATCTGAATAGTCAAGGATGGAACCCTCTTTTGTGGTAAAACTTTTAAGGTTAAATCCCAGATTTAACCCGCTGAAATAAGCATCAAATTTTAAATGGAAAAAACTTTGTTTGGAACTCTCATTGTAATCATAATCAACCGAGGGACAATAATAGTCATAATGATAAAAATAAAGAAAAGAGAAGCCCAATTGCAGATCAAAGCCGACAGGAGGGCTTTTGGGAATATATCTTTTTGTAGGTGCAACATTCTGATTAGCTGTTTGCTCATTATTCCCCTGCATTATAATTGTAACATTTTGTCCGCCTTTATTTACCACGACGGGTTTTTGCTGTACTTGCTGCGATTGTTGCTGTACGGGAGCGGGTTGCTGAACCACTTGTTGCGGTTGTTGCTGTACGGGAGCGGGTTGCTGGACCACTTGCTGCGATTGTTGCTGTACGGGAGCGGGTTGCTGAGGAGCCATGCCCAATTTCCCTGCTAAATATAAATTTACAAGATCATCCGCTAATGCAGAAACACCTTCATCAATACGGTTAAAATCATATATTTTTGCGGTTT
>JAGGYO010000027.1 GCA_021162505.1 bacterium | reverse complement strand
GGCATATGCTATAAAAGCTATAGAAAGTAGAAATTTGATTAATAAAATCTTGATTTATTTTATTTTTATTTATTGTAGACGAATAAAATACAATATAATACCGAATGTATAGACAAGTACATACAAGAGTAGAGAAAATTATATAAATACTTTCAATATTACATTACTGTATGCTAAAAAGTAAAAGGGGGCGGAGGAGTAAGTCGGAATGGCCTGAGATGAGCGCCGCAGAATTAACAAGGCTTATGGCAAATAGAATTGCCAGAATGGAGATTTTAAAGTTAGAGATCAAACAGCTTCAAAAGTTGATAGAAGAAAAATTGAAGGAGGAATAAATGACAAAAAAACCTGTAGAGGTAGATCCAAGAGTTGCAAAACAAGATGCAAAAAATACTGTTAGAAACCCAATAGATGCATTTATCGAACTCATAACTAATAGCATGGATAGTTACAACAGGATAAAAGGCAAAGGAATAAAAATCCCAAAGGAGATTGATGGAAAAATAGAGTTGTATGTCTCTAAGACGAGGAGAGGTAAAGAACAAAAAGGCGTCATTGCAGTTGTAGACTGGGCAGAAGGCATACCACCAGATAAAATGGAAAAATACATAAAAGGATATGGGGAAAGGAGTAGTGGGAAAGAAACCTTCAGAAATATCCGAGGGTATTTTGGTCGTGGTCTAAAAGATGCTGCTGGTGGTTTAGATGGCATAGGAACCATACAATCAGTATATAATGATACAATCTCTATAGGGATAATTGATGGTAGCCACAAAAATATGATAACCTATGAGGATGTGAAAACTTTTCCAGCAACAAAGGATAATCTAAAAAAATTCCGCCTTGAAAATGGGGCTAAAACTATTGCCATGGTAGAATTTCCTACCGAACAGATAGCATTACCACGGTTTGATACATTTGCTGAAAAACTTACTTTGTGCGTAGAACTCAGACCCGTAATGAAATTAGGAAATGTCAGACTGATTCAAATTGAGAAAGGGAATATTATCAGGGAGAGGAATCTAAAATATAACCCCCCACATGGTAAGCAATTATTATTGGAAACAAACAACAAAATACCCGATGAGAATGCCAGATATGACATAGAAATTTGTAAATCGGAAGAACCTTTAAGTCAGGGGGAAGACGGAAAATTTAGAGAGGGGGGGCTTCTTATAATGAGTGGAAATGTTGTTCACGAGAGTACTTTATTAAAATTTGAAAGAGATCCTAATGCTTCTAAATTTTTTGGGAAGGTGAGATGTGATTATATTGATGAGTTAATGAAAAAAGATGAGGCTGTTGTAACTCCTGATAGACAAGGCTTAAACTGGGAACATCCTTTTATGATAAAACTAAAAAAGGAAATTGAAAACAAACTTCAGCCATTTGTGGAGATTGAGAAAAAAGAAAGAGATAAACATAAGAGAGGGGTAAGTGAAGATGCTTTAAAGAGAAATGAAAGAATAGGGAAGAAACTTGGGAGATTGTATAAAGAAATCATGAAAGAAGAAATAGGAGAATTTGGAACTTTAGGTGGGGGTGAAATTTCTGAGGAGAAAGGTATATTAAAACCATCAGGGGGTTTTGGATTTATACCACCTTATTATCTCGTTGAAAATGATAAAGAGCAAAAAATTCGTTTGGTAGTTGAGAGCCCAAAAGTAATTCCAAGTTATGAAAAAATTAGATTTGTAAGCACTAATGAAAATATTGAGATAAGTAAGGGAGAGTGTTTTGTTTCGGACGGGAAGTATATAGAAGAAGAAGGACTTTTTGTTCACTTAATAAAAGTTTATGGAAAAAGTGCTGGGCAATCGGGTGAAATTATTGCTATGACTAAGGATAAAATAGGCAAAGACCGGATTGCCAAAGCACAAATAGATATAAAAGAGATGGATGTCTATCCCCCAGATGGTTTTTCCTTTGACCCGACTGAATATAAGGCAAAGATAGAAAAACCAGCTAAATTGACACTAAAAATAGATGGCAACTTAATCGATGAAGATGGTATGGAAATCAAAGTAGAAAGCGACAATAAATATATCGTTGTAGAGGAACCTCATTTCACTATACCAAAAGCGGAAGGAATTATTGAAAAAAATATTGTAGTAAAAGGGAATAGGAGTGGTGAAATAGGGAATATCACAGCCGTGGATGTTAATAACCCCTCGAGAATGACAGAAGCAAAAGTAAAAGTAGTGTCTACTACATCTACTTCTGCCCCAAAAGGTTTCGTTACAGAATTTGATGATACACCTCACCCGATTCAGAGAGCTGTATGTCTAGAGAATACAATTTACATATATGTAAATGAGCCTACTGTAAAGATGTATTACGGGAACGGAAAGTTAGTCGATACACTCTCCTTCCAAATACTGTGCGCAGATTTAATAACAGATGCTTTTTGCACAAAAGTTGTAGAAGATTTAAGTAAAGGAAAACTCCGTTTTTTAAGGGATGATGAAGATGCTAGAAGATCAAAATTAAATGAGTTGAAAATGAGAATTGGACCGGTAATTCATCAAACATATGTTAATAAAAGTCTTCTAGAGAGAGATAGAGAATATATTCAAGGTGATTAAATGGGGGAAATAAAAAGACAAAAAGAAAAATCGCAGCCTTTTCCCGATGACACATATCAAAATTTGACAATAGACGACTTAATTCTGTATGCTCTATTCTCCCTAGAGAAAAAGGGAGTCGAGGGACGATTTGAGAATATAGTAGCAGAGGGTTTTGAAATGTTTCCAAAAAAATTTTATCTTCACGGATATCCTGAATATCCAGATGCTCGGAGGGTATTTAACTCGGTGATGAGAATGAGTGGAGGATTGCCTACAAATCAAGAAAAATTAATCGTGGGAAATATGAAAAGCTTCTTTACCCTCACAGAGAGAGGGTTAGAAAGGTTAAAGGCAATACAGATGAAACTACAAACGGGAGAAGATGATAAGATAGGCATTAAAACAAAAATTGAAGATAAGAGAGGAAAAATGGGCAGAATGCTATGGGAAATCGAGACCCATCCCCTTTACCGCCAGTATTTAATAAATGGGGAAAATACAGATATCCCTGAAACTCTTCTACGAAATTTATTATTTGCTACTATGGAAACACCTAAAAAAAGATTAGAAGAAAAAATGAGTATGCTTATAGGTTATTGTGAATCTCTTGGAAGAGACGATATCAAGAAATTTCTTATCTTTTGCAAGAATAAACATAAAGAAATATTCTCTTAAAAACTTAAATGTCCTTTAGCCCCATTTTATACCTTCCAACCCTAATTTTTTTAACCATATTTCCTCAGTAATAAACAAACAGAAACATGTATGAGCGATTAACCAAGAGCAATTTTTTATTTCCCCTTATCCTTTTACGGGATTTTCGAAGACTTGGCGATATCTATATAGTCTGCATTTCCCGAATCCGTGCACTCTTTCTCCAGTTGGACAGTAGAAAAATAAAATTTATACTCATCTTTTAAAATCCTGTGGGCCTCCTTTAATCTCCATTCATTCTAATGCATCATCTATCAGCATGTAGGCGGAAAAAATATTTTTGACTGATGTAAAAGAGCAATAAGGACATATCTCACGCCAGTATAACTTACAAGAGGAAAGTAATTTACCAGGGGAAAGTTTT
>JAGGYO010000119.1 GCA_021162505.1 bacterium | reverse complement strand
ATTCAAAATTGGTAATATTAGTATCGATTTTACAGGGTTTAAGATAATCTTCAAATGTACAATAAAATATCCTTGCCACAGATGCTCTATCGTTTTGATTGGGTTTAATTCTCGTATCATAAACAGCAAATTCTTCAAAATCAGTCAATATGGAAAGAGGTAATTTCGCAGTATAAGCATATCTTCTAACCTGCAAAGCAGGTCCAATATCTTCTTTAATATTAATTGAGGGCTTTTTCGCCTCCACAAAAAATTTTCTAAATCCGCCTATCCTGAACGAATAATCAGGTGCCTTCATTTTTCCCTTTATGACAACCTTATCTTCGCGAACCACCTCACGATATTGCTCTGAATATCCTTTTTCATTGCTCACATCCCAATCGAGCAAGGTAAAAAATTTATCAATATAATCAACCCTTGTATTCGCCTCATCATAAGCACTTGATTTGTATTGCTTCAGATTGAACTGAAAATCCTCAATCAACTTTTTAAGTTTTTTTAATTTTTCTTCCTCAATCATTCTCTTTCACCTTTTTCCTTTGAACTCTTTCATGTTATTATTGTATCACTTTTTATTTTTATTGCAAATTTATTTTTTTATGTTTCCTCATTATCGTATTTTCGCATATGCGAAAACGCGAACATATGATTATAAGTGGGTTTACATCACTAATTTTATTTATATTCTCTGGTATATTCGCTATTTTCGTATTTTCGCATATGCGAAAATACGACCAAAGCAATTCATCTGAACCTTATTTTTCAATAATAAAATTTTCCAGAACGAGAATGTCCATTTGAGTTTTAAGAAAAGTATCAATAGCATCCTGAGGTGAACATACAATGGGATCACCACGCAGATTGAATGATGTATTGAGAACAACGGGTACACCTGTTAATTCATAGAACTTTTTGATTATTTTATAGTAGGTCTTATTCTGTTTTTCATTTACCGTTTGTACTCGTGCAGTATTATCCACATGAATAGCAGCCGGAAATGTGCGTTTACCCTCTTTCACCTCCAAACAAATGATCATATAAGGGGAAGTGATGCCTTTTTTTACAGGAAAATAGTTATGGAACTCTTCTTCAAGCATACTGGGTGCAAATGGCCGAAAGCTCTCTCTATGCTTTACCCTTTCATTCAAAATATCCTTATTATCTGCATGAATGGGATTGGCAAGTATTGATCGGTTGCCCAAAGCCCGCGGAGCAAATTCCATTTTACCTTGAAATAATCCTATTATTTTATTTTCATTTAATTTATTCGCAATATAATCCGGAATATCCTCAACTTTTTTATACTCTAATTTATTGTTTTTCAAAATAAGTTCTATGTGACTCAATGAATATTTATTCCCAAGATAGAGATCTTTCAATTCACTTCCTCTTGGCTTTTCCAAAATATGATTCCAAAGATATAATGCCCCACCCATTGATGCACCGCCATCACCACTGGCAGGTAAAAAGAAATAATTATCAAAGATCCCGCTATTTAAGATCTTCCCGTTCATTACAGAGTTCAGCACAACGCCACCGCTGAGAGCAAGGTTATCCGAGCCGGTGATCTCTTTTGCGTGTTTAATGATGTTCAAGACCATTTCTTCAAGGATCCATTGTAAAGTGGCGGCAATATCGTAATGAAATTTTGTTAATTCAGATTCGGAAATACGAGGTTCACCCAATAATTTAATAAGTTTTTTTGAGAACATTCTGTCTTTGTATTCATAAGAAAAATACTTTTTGTTCAATTTGAAACTTCCATCAGGAAATATAGTTACCAATTTTTTAAATTTTTCCTTATATACGGGTTCGCCATAGGACGCTAATCCCATGACCTTGCCTTCTCCATTATTCACCTTGAAACCTAAAAATGCCGTTATGGTTGAGTATAATAATCCAATGGAATGTGGAAAATCAACGGTCTTAATGATCTTTACCTTATTTCCATTACCTTTTCCGATTGATAAAGTATTCCATTCCCCTACACCGTCAATTGTCAAAATAGCACTCTTTTTAAATGGGGAAAGATAGAATGCTGCGGAGGCATGCGACAAGTGGTGATTTGAGAATAAAGGATATTTCCCCAAACGATCGTAAATATAATATTTGAGCTTTAATCTCTCTTTTAACCAAATAGGCATTGCATAATAAAAGAGTTTATATGAAAACGGATAATTTCTAATATGTGTGTCGAGAATTCTGTCGAATTTTACAATGGGCTTTTCATAAAATACAATATGTTCTATATCTTCCAATGTGATATTTTCATATTTCAGTGCATTATCAATAGCATTTATAGGGAATGAATGATCGTGTTTTTTCTTTGTATATCGCTCCTCCTCCGCAGCAAACACCATATTACCGTCCTTAATAAGTGCTACGGATGAATCATGATAGAATGCCGAGATCCCGAGAATATACATCAATACATCCTTTTCATATCTTTTAATGACTTATATTTACTTTTGAATTTTTTATAGTTCGTTCTATCCGATCCGAATTTGAACAATGAAAAAAGAAAATAGAAAAACTTAAATACACCAAAGATAATAAAATACAAGATTCCCAAAAAAAGATGTATTTCAAAAATAGTAAGAGCGCTCAGTATGTCTTTCAAGAACTTTTTCATTTAAAACAGTGTATAAACAAACGGCAAAAGCGGTGAAATATGAGCGGCAACAATAAGCAGACCAAAGAATAATACAAAAATGATCAATGGTATGAGCCAATATTTTTTTGATTTAAATAAATAACCCATATACTCAAAAAAAATTGAAAAATTTCGCGTAATATTCTTAAACATGTGCAATTATAACACAATTTTTATAAAAATAAAAATATTTGTATAAAAGACTTTTTTTTGATATAATAACAAGAGGTAAAGATGTTTTTTATATGGTGGCAACAGCGTACTTATATTGAGAAAATACTCCTCCTCATGGGAGTGGGTTTTCTTTCTTGGTTTTTTGCAAGGTTCTTGCTCAATTTAGGTGGCGTATTCTTTCTTATACTGTCAATTCCTTTATTTATTGTTAGTATTATCCTTCTTCTCCCATTTGTTCTTGCCTGGTGGTTATTTAAAGGAGTAATGCTCATTCTTATCATAGGTGTCGTTATCTCCATATTTTATGCTTTCTTATTGAGTATCGGGATTAATCTATTTGGAAAGTTATGATCAAAAAAACAATAGGTATTTTCTTATTTTTACTTTTCTTTTTACCAACCTTATTATTTGCCGACTACTCCATTCAATTGGGTTCTTTTAAAACGGAAAACAGAGCAAAAACAGCAAAGAACGGCTTTTCAAAAGAGTTAAAAGCGAAATTCCTTTTCGTTACAAAATCGAATCTGGGAAAAAAGGGCATTTGGTTCAGAGTAAAGTACGGAAGATTTCAAGATAAAGCAAAAGCAACGGAAATTATGAATTCATTAAAAGAAAAAAATATACCGTCTTTTCTCACGCTCTTTCCTAAGAGTAAAACCATGGATTACTTTTTTTCAAAAAATAACGATACTAATCCCACTGAAATAAAAACATTGGCAGATACCAAAGCCGAAATGAATATCGTTACTTTAACTAATAATGACTTGCATAATATTAAAGTAAAAGATACTCCAAATATTCCTTTAAAAATAAATGATAT
>JAGGYO010000083.1 GCA_021162505.1 bacterium | reverse complement strand
CTACATAACCTTTATATTCTGGATCATAGATAAAAATAACCTGAAATCTCATAGCACACCTCCATAAAACTAAGAAGACAAGATACGTTATTCATTTACTGTTATTTTATCAGTATTCTATTTAATTTGCCAATAAATTATTTTATATCAAAATAAAAGCCCTTCGGCAAAATGCCAAAGGGCTGGAAATTGACGAGCTCCCCCTATTGGAAAGGTTTGGAACTTTTTGTTGGGGTGAAATTATAGAAGAATTACAAAAAACCTATAAATTAAAGGAGTTAATTAATGTTCCAAGTTACTCTATATAAAGTATTTTATTGTTTCTCTCCTTTATCTAATTTAAAAGTAAAACATTAATTATCTAAAAATGGGATGTGTTCCTATTTAAAAAGATTGTAAATTTAAAGCCAGATACACCAGAGCCCAAAAAAGGAGATCCATCTTCCGGCATGTCAAGCAGGATCTGCTTGATCGCATCGATACCCAAACCAAAGGCAACTTCTAAAGGTATAAGTTAAGACAGAGAGGGGATGTGGTACTGGCATAAGTACTATTTTTATCTTTAAACCTATTTTACTACACAAAAAGTCTCATTTTTCCAGTAAATATGTCTGGTGATAGAGATCATTGTATAATAAAGGGTGGATGGTTTACGCTTTTATGAAAAATATTATCACTAATTTTCATACGGTCTGACATCCTCTTGTCTCATCTTGAAAAAACTTTATTTTTTTTCCAAAAGAAAGAGGGTTTTTTAAAATATTGTAGTATAATATAATAGTTAGTTTTTTCACTGAATGCAATTTAGGCTTTAGAAAGAGCAATTCTTTCTAAATATAAAAAATTTAAAGGAGGATTTTTTCATGTATACAAAGAAATTTTTTGGGGTTATCTTGGTTTTATTGGTATTTTTACTTACAATTAGTATTGGCTTTTTCGCTATTGCAAGTGAAGCAGCTGCCGCTGGAGAAGTTTTTGAGTTAAAATTAGGGCATCTTGCTGATCCACTAAATCCTTATGCCTTAGGTGCAGCTAAAATTGCTGAACTGGTAGAGGAAAGAACCGATGGGAAAGTAGTCATTAAAATTTTCCCAAGCTCACAATTAGGAAAAGCACAGAAACTTGTTGAAGGTTTAGTTTTAGGAACGCTCGATTTTGCCATGACTACTACTGCCGTTCTGGGGCAATTCGAACCGAAACTTTTAGTATTTGGCTTTCCTTATATGATGAGGAACAGAGCTCATGCCTATAAGGCTTTGGATACTATCGGTATAGAATTGGGAAAAAATTTAGAGCCCAAGGGTATTAAAGTTTTAGGTTTTTTTGAAAATGGAATACGCCATATGATTAACAATAAGAGGAAAATAAATAGTCCGGATGATATGAAAGGTCTAAAAATGAGGGTTATGTCAACTCCTGTTTATATTGAGTTAATGAAATCTCTCGGAGCAGATCCAACTCCAATGGCTTTTGGTGAAGTATATTCTGCCTGTCAGCAAGGGACAATTGATGGTTTGGAATGCCCGGCTGTTCATTTCTGGCAAAAGAGATTTTTTGAAGTTAATAAATATATAACTTTAACCGGTCATACTTACGAATCAGAACCCTTAATGATATCTATGAAAACCTGGAACAAGTTACCTGAGGAATATCAAAAAATCTTACTAGAAGCAACTGCTGAAGCACTTGAATATTCCAGAAAAATTGCTGTCGAGCAAGAATCAGATTATTTTCAGAAGATAAAGGATTCGGGTATTTGCCAAATTGATGAAGTTGATATAGCTCCTTTTGCTGAAAAAACTAAAGCGGTTTGGAAGAAGCTTGAAAGCACTGTGGGAAAAGATTTAATTGAAAGAATTCAAGCTGTTCAATAGGTATTGTTAAAAAATCTAATAAATACCGGGAGTAATTTATTAAATTATTCCCGGTATTTTAAAAAAGGAACCATGTTAATGAGTACATCTAAAAAAACAAAAACAGGGATATTAGATTCTATAGATAAACTTATAGAATGGTTATCTATTATCTTAATGAGCTTTATGTTACTTCTAACCTTTGCAAATGTAATTGGTAGGTATGTATTTAGAAATTCTATTTTTTTCTCTGAAGAAATGGCAAGATTTTTATTTGTTTGGGTAGTCTTTTTAGGTGCTGCCATAATAATTAAAGATAAAGGCCATGTAGCAGTTACTTTTTTGGCAGAAAGATTAAAAGGTAGGAAAAGTGGAAAATTATTAGAAATATTTATTGCTATATGTGGATTTATTTTTATAACAATTGTCTTTATCGGGGGAATAACCTTATCAAAAACAATGAATTTATATAAAAGTTCTGCTTTGCAGATCCCCATGGGATACGTATATTATGTAATTCCTATCGGGGCGGGGATTATGATGGTACATCATTTAAAAAACTTTGTTTCCTTGTTTATTAAAAAGCAGAAAAATATTAAAAAGGAAATAGAATAATGGCTTATACTATATTTTTTAGTTTGTTCTTTTTTTTAATATTAGTAGGTGTTCCCATAGCCTATTCATTAGGATTATCATCTGCCTTCTTAATAGTATTTCATTTAAAACTACCCCTGGTTTTAGTATCTCAGCAAATGTTTGCAGCGGTTGATTCATTTTCTTTTCTTGCTATACCTTTTTTTATGTTAGCCGGTGCCTTTATGTCCTACGGGGGAGTAACAAGGCGTCTTATTAATTTTGCCCACTCTATTGTAGGTTCTTTAAAAGGAGGTTTGGCTCAAGTTGTAGCAGTATCAGGTATGTTTTTTGGTGCAATTTCCGGATCATCTGCCGCAACTACTGCTGCTATAGGATCTATTATGATAGATGAAATGGAAAAAAAGGGATATGATAAAGAATTTACTGCCGGGGTTGTTGCTGCGGGAGGGATGGTAGGTATCATTATACCTCCAAGTATTACTTTGGTAGTATATGGGGTTATTGCCGGAGTTTCTATTGGAGATTTATTTTTAGGCGGTTTTGGTCCGGGAATACTTATGGGTACTTCGATGTGTGTATTAAGTTATTTTATTTGCCGGAAAAGAGGCTGGGGAGGAGAAGGAACCTTTTCAGTAAAAAATGTGATAAAATCTTTTTTTGATAGTTTTTGGGCTTTATTAACCCCGGTTATTATTCTTGGAGGAATTTACGGAGGAATATTTACTCCTACTGAGGCAGCTGCAGTCGCATCTATATATGGACTTATTATTGGATTTTTTGTTTACAAAGAATTAAAACTTAAAGATCTTCCCAAAATAATATCTAAAGCCGTGTATAGTACAACAGTAATTATGTTTATTATTGCAACGGCGAAAGTATTTGGCTGGATATTAACCAATGCGGAAATTCCACAAAAAATAGGTGCATTTGTTGCTACCATAGCTCCTAATGAATATATTTTTTTAATATACATAAATATTATATTACTGGTAATAGGCACAATGGTTAATCCTTCTGCTGCAGTAGTAATCTTAACTCCAATTCTTTTGCCGGTAGCCCTTCAATTTGGTATTAATCCGGTATTTTTTGGAGTATTGATGATAGTGAATTTGGCAATTGGTAATGTAACCCCACCGGTAGGATTGGATCTTTTTGTAGTAAGTGCGGTGACCAAGATATCCATTGATAGGATAGCAAAAGCTATGTTTCCTTATTTGATTGTTTTGATTATTGATTTAATTATTGTTACCTATATACCGGGAGTTATTATGCTAATTCCAACCTTATTAAGATAGAAATTCAATAAGTCTGACTATCTCCTGGCATAAATATTCATCTACTTATCGCTCACTTGAATCTGGCTCCAACAGCTTTCGCCCAAAGCGGAGCTATTATTACAGTCAGGCTGACGAGAAAAGATAGAGAGATTTTATTACCATATTTTCCATTTTTTCACCTATTTTTTTATTATTTAAATTGTCCTGCGTAGTTATCATGCAACATTATCCCTTTATGCATGATACTTTAATATTTGGAAAAAAATAAGAAATATTTCTTCTAACCACACCTCCTTACCTAAAACTTAAACTTTTTCCTTTCCCCCTCTTTACCCTTTTAAGGGAAAGTAATAAATACTTGAAACTTTTAAATTATATTCAACCCTTAATATAAAAAAACCCTTCTTTTTCTGAAAAATAATTTATAAAAAATAAAAAGCCCTTCAGCAAAATGCCAAAGGTCTGGAAATTGTCAAGCTCCCCAGACAGGACGATTTTCGCAACTTTTGTATGAGTGAGGAAACGGAAAAGGTGTATCATAAGTTAGAAGAAGCAATTGGTGTATGTTAAGAATTTAAATAGACAGAACCTCCGATAAAGAAGTTCTGCCTATGTT
>JAGGYO010000024.1 GCA_021162505.1 bacterium | reverse complement strand
TTGTTAGGATGGTGTTGCTCAATGAATGAAACACAAAAAGCATTGGAATTCCTGAAGAAATTTTTCAGTAATTATGAAAACAAAGATTTCTACATTGAGTTTCGTATTTTTGGAAAAAGAGGTATGGTTGATAGGCATTTCATAGAATATAGAGATTTGATGGAAAAACCAATAGAAATTGAAAAAATAATTGAAAAATATATAAAAGGACATAATTTTTATTTTGGTGTTCTTCCCAGATACATAAAATCTGGGAAAAAAGAAGGATTGAGAAAAGGATCTGTTGTTTGGTTGGATATTGATTTTCACGATGAGCCTATTGTGGACAATCTTGAAGAAAAAATAATACAAAAATACAATGAATTCATTGAGACACTTAATAATATAGGTGTTCCAAAACCAAACATTTCAATTTACTCTGGGAAGGGTTTTCAAGTTTATTGGTTATTGGACAAAGAAATTGATTATGATTTAATTGGAGACATAAACGAGAAACTTGCCAATTTCTTGAAGGAAAAAATAAAGAATATAGATACAAATGCAAAAGATCCAACAAGAATAATGCGTCTTCCTTATTCAGAAAATGTGAAGTATGAAAAACATCTAAAAACAAAAATAATATTTGAAAATTACATTCAAATTCCCGGAAATTATTTCATAGAATTTATTTCAAAAATAACAACAAAATCTATTAAAAAAATAGAACAAAAAGATGATATTTTCACGAGAAGATTGGGTTCAAAGACAAGATTGAGGATAGCTGAGTGGTTTTCTAACTTCTGGATCAAGGGATATAGAAATCAAATGGAAATGTATTTTTCAGGCTTAATGATAAAGAATGGAATTAAATTGGAGCATGCTGAACAAATTCTTAAAAAAATATGTGAAATAACCAATGATGAGGAAATCACCAGCAGAATAAAAAACCTTGAGTATCACTACAACCATCGTAAAGAATTGAATGAAAAATTAAAAAGTTCAAAAGGAATATCGGAAGTTATCTGGAAAATAATTAACAACATAAATGAAGAAGAAGCAAAAAACAATCTCGAGTTGTATAAACTATATAAACAATTCAGAGATGGAATTCTTCTACCAGATGATGTTGATCATTATGTTAATAGTGTTTTAAGAACTTTTTATTTAAAAAGAAACATTTTTGAAGAAACACAGCTTGACGTTGTAAATATAAAAGATTTATTAAATATGGATGTTTCATTACCAGAATTTATTACTCGTCCTTTTATTCCCAAACAGTCATTAATAATTCTTGGTGGGAAACCAGAAAGTTTCAAATCAATTTTTACCTTAATTCTTTCAATAAATATCGCCTCTGGGACAAAATTTTTAAATATTTTTGAAACAAAGAGGGGGAAGGTTTTGTATGTTGACGCAGAAAATGGAAAAATTGAAACTGCTAGAAGAATAAAATATTTCTTCAAAAACATTGTAGATGCAGATTTTGATTATTTACAATTTAAGAGTTTTAAAGAATTGGATAAAATATTGAAAAATGATTATGATTTGGTTGTGTTTGATAGTTTCAGAAGATTTTTACGTGGCAATGAAACCGACAGTCAGGTAGTAAATGATTTTTACATGAATTATTTGAAGCCATTAAAAGAAAAGGGGACATCTATAATTCTAATTCATCATTTTAGGAAAAAGAGAGGAGACATAACCGATGAGGATCTTCAGGAAATGTTTAGAGGGTCAACGGATATAATAGCGATGATTGATTTAGCTTATGCTCTTGAAAAGGTTGAAGAAAAGGTGGATATAGAAAATAGTGTTTCAGAATATATTATCAATTTCAGGAAGGCAAAAAATAGGCTAGGAATACCAATTGTAGATTTTTCCTTCAGAATAATAAAAAATGACAAAGAACAAAGAAGTAGGATAGAATTTATTAAGCTTGAACGTGTTTTAACATTAGAAGATAGAATTAAAGAAGAGATAGTTTCAATATTAAAAGAAGCTAAAGATGTTATGAAAAGGTCTGAAATAAAAGACAAACTAGAAGAAAGAATAGGAGAAGAAATTAATAAAAATACATTGACAAGGGCATTAAATAGTCTGGTATTAATTGGTTCAATTGTCAAAGAAAAATATGGTCACTACAAAATAAATGAAAAATTATTAGAGAGATGGTTTGATGATAGACCAGAAATGGAAGAAAATTGAACATATAATTCACCAAATATTTGTTAGGGATATTTATCCAAAATGGATCAATGAAAAGATGAATTTCCAAACTTTTAAAGAATGGGAAGAACACTGTTTGAATTTTACATCTGCAAAATATATATCCAACGCCTATATTAATATAATATTGTCTGTTTTTGGTTCAATTAAAAATCTAAATTATTATTTTTTCTGGAAGCTGAATGAATAATTTTTTAAATTTTTGTTAGCCATTCCAGAGATTTTGCTCTCGGATTTTTTGTTTGTATAAAATCATGTATCTCAATTATTCCATTCATCACATCATATGCTACTATCCTATATTTTTTACCTATTCTCTTATATTGTAAAATATTATACCAATTGTGGAGTAGTTCTTTTTCAGCCATCATTGATGCTAATTTGGCTTTCCCAATTGTTTTATAGAAATGCTTCTCATATATAATATCCTTTAATGTTTTTTTATTCGGAATAATTTTATCTTTTTTTAGTTTATTAAATATTCTTTCTATTTCTTTCATTCCTTCATCTCTTTTTCCAATTCTGATTTACTATTTTTTATCTTTTTATAGACAACCATTTTTTCAACAGTTTTTCAGCATATTCAGATAAATCTTTTGCTAGATTATTTGAACTAGAGTAAAAAATATAATTC
>JAGGYO010000037.1 GCA_021162505.1 bacterium | reverse complement strand
GATCGTATCCCTCTGGAGAAGTCGTTCGCAAGTTATTATCTTTCTAAATCAAGTTGTATCAGGACATACCTTAACTTATCCCCTTATGAAAGTAAAGATTGATTTACTAACAAACATATGTGAATCCATTTTACTAAACTTTGAATATGAACAAAATAAGTTTAAGGTAATGTCCCTAATACGGGACAAAAGTCCCTGAATTGAAACTCGGATCGTATCCCTCTGGAGAAGTCGTTCGCAAGTTATTATCTTTCTAAATCAAGTTGTATCAGGACATACCTTAACTTATCCCCTTATGAAAGTAAAGATTGATTTACTAACAAACATTTGTGAATCCATTTTACTAAACTTTGAATATGAACAAAATAAGTTTAAGGTAATGTCCCTAATACGGGACAAAAGTCCCTGAATTGAAACAGATTGAAGACAACCCGGATTTAGTCAATCAGGATTTTGACATATTTGTAGGAAAAAGGCAAGGAACTATTGACTTTCCGGACGGAATATACAATAATATAATACAAACAGGAGGAGAAGATGTTAGATCCAAAGCTTTTTATAATCCCAGAGAAATACAAAAATATACAGCAATTGATCATAATACCGTGGGATCTGGGAATATCATGTCGGGGGGTGAGAATTCCATTCAGAACCGAAGAGCAAAAGCATTTGAGAAAGAAGGAAATGAGACTCATGGAATCGGAAAAGGAGTGGAGGGAGGAAACAGGCAAGGACTATAAGGATTATTGCCCGCTGGAACTTTTCAAAGGATTTGCAGCATCCGCCGCGGGAAGTTACTTTATGATCATATCTATACTGTTTGCAAACGCGAACTTTTCGAGTTCAGTGGAGCTCTTGCAGACGATACTGGGGCTCAAACTGATATTTGACCATGGTGGTACGGTGTTTCCGCCAGATTGGGATACGGATCAGGAGAATATCAGGACAGAGGTATTGCGGGAACGCTCAGTAATGGAGAAATCATATGCAAGCCTCCTCTCCTTCATTTGGGGGAGAACAATGGAGAAAAAAAGATTCTTCCCGCCAACAATGAAGAATGCCCTATTAAAGGCGGAGGACAATATAAGAAAAAGACTTCGGGAGGATGGGAAAATAGAGATCAATCGAACAATGCTCAGAGCCCTGGTGAAAACATCGGCATTTCTTTTGAAAAGCTGGTACGAAATTCCGGAGGATCTAATGATGTGGCATCCTCTGTACCAAATGTGGGAATGGATACCAATGCTCTCTATGACAGATCTCAAGAAATATCCGAATCTGGACAGCGGATTGGTGAACGCAAATACGGAAACATGGTCAATAATGCCGATATTTCTGGAATCTCAAACATTGAAGAAAGCCAAGGAAATGGGATTGGTGACAGCATTCGCCCTGACGGACAATATGAAACTAAAAATCTTCCCGATTATGAAAGAGGAAATGATCTCGGCAACGGGTCTGACGGCGTCCCTGATATTCAATCTGAATTACATGCTGGAGAGGGACGAGGAACTAATGGAGGAAATGAGAAGAGAGGGCAATTTACCCCAAAAGAGCGAGCAAGGCAAGGTCTAAAATATGCACTCAGCAGTCATCTTTTTTTATGACAGTTTTCTAAAAATCCATTTCGGGGACGAAAAGGGCGGAAAGATCTGTTATGATGTTCTATAACTTTTTGCCAATGTGGAGCTTAAAAACAAGGATGATATTGATATTATCGAAAAAATATTTAAGGGAAAAGATACGAAATGGTGGGATGAGTTTAATGAAAATATAAAATATCTTGAAAATAAACCTAAAATAAATTAAAATAAACAAATTGGAGAATGATATTATGATAATTGGATTTTTATCCGATACACACGAGAATATTGAAATGATAAAAAAAGCGGTGCTTTTTTTTAATGAAATAAATCCAAACCTTGTAATTCACCTTGGTGATATTTGCTCACCTATAATGGGAAATTACTTTAAAGAATTAAAGAGTCCTTTAAAAGTAATATTCGGAAATAATGATGGTGATAAAGATTTTCTAAGAGTGAAGTTTAATTATGCTGAAATGTTCCACGGGCCACATGAATTTATTGTTGAAAATAAAAAAATTCTTTGTATGCACCAACCGGAGTTTGTAGATGTTTTTGCCAAAAGCGGTGAATATAAATTGATTGCTCATGGTCATACGCATATAATGAGAAAAGAGATATTAAACGATACATTGATAATAAACCCCGGTGAAGTTATGGGTGCTTTAAGCGGAATTTCAAGTATTGCTATCTATAATTCTAATGAAAATGAAGTTAGATATTACGATTTGAACACAAAAAGGGAAATAGATGTCAAATAGTGAAGTCAGGGTAAGATTTGCTCCTTCGCCGACGGGACATTTACACATTGGCGGCGTTCGAACTGCACTATATAATTACATATTTGCAAAAAAGCATCAAGGACAATTTATTTTAAGAATAGAAGATACGGATCGTATTCGCTCAAAATCTCTGTATGCAAAATGCATTATAGAATCATTAAAATGGTTGGGCTTGAATTATGATGGAGAACCTATTTATCAAAAAGACCGTATGGACATATATAGAAAATATGCCGAACAATTGGTAAAAGGAAAAAAGGCATATTATTGTTATTGTACGAGAGATGAAATAGAGAAAGAAAAGCTCAAAGCAAAAGAGAAGAATATTGCCTATAGAAATAGCGGTGAATGTAAAAAGTATATGGGAAAAGAAGAAACAATGGGTTCAAGGTCTCATACTGTCAGGATAATAAATGATGAAGAAGAGGATTATAGTATCAATGACTATATAAGAGGAACTATTAGTAATAATTCAAAGGAATTCGATGATTTTATCATTATGAAATCAGATGGAACTCCCACATATAGTTTCGCATGTGTAATAGATGATCATCTTTTAAATATTTCACATGTTATAAGGGGAGAAGACCATATTACTAATACTTTCAAGCAAATGCTCCTTTATGAAAAATTATCGTGGATACCGCCGAAATATGCACATTTACCTTTAATTAACGGCCCCGATGGTAAAAGATTATCAAAAAGGCATGGTGCTACGGCTTTACTCGAATTCAAAAAAAAGGGAATAATAAAGGAAGCTTTCATAAATTATTTGGCAATGCTCGGTTGGCATCCGAGGGATGATAAAGAAATATTTGATATGGATTTTCTGATTGACAACTTTGAATTAAATGATATTTCAAAAAAAGCTGCGCAATTTGATTACGATAAGTTAAATTGGATGAACGGTGAATATATTCTTAATATGGATATAGGTAAAAAATTGAATTTGATGAAAGAGTATATTAATGAATATACTAAGACGGAAATTGATCTGTCTAAATTGGAATTGATATTGAAAACAATGGCTCCTCGCGGAAAAACGCTAAAAGAGATATGGGATTTAATAGAGTTTCTATTCATAGAACCCAAGAGCTATGAAAAAAGAATAGATACTAAATTTTCGGAAACCCTTTTGGATATTTTAGAAAAAATAGAATTCAGTGAAGACGAAATTAGCACAGCAATTAGATCTTATTCTCAAGAGAATGATATCAAATTAAGAAAGATAGCAGAATTTATAAGGCTCGCACTTTCGGGTAAAAAGGTTAGCATCGGTATTTTTGAGTCATTATTTCTCTTAGGAAAAAGTGAATCCATAAAAAGGATAAGGAGATATATTAATGAATAATAAGATAATAACAATAATCGGAGCCGGTCCCGGGGGATATGTTGCAGCAATAAAAGCGGCACAAGTTGGATTTGATGTGAATATCATTGAAAAAGGACCCTTCGGGGGTACTTGTTTAAATATCGGCTGTATTCCCACCAAGGCGATACTATATCCGCTATCATTCCTAAATAAGAATTATAACAGAATGGGAATAATGACTGATAAAATGAAGATAGACCTAAATAAATTGAATATGTGGAAAAAAGGGGCTGTTAATAAAGCAGTGAAAGGCGTTGAATTGTTATTAAAAAAGTATGATAACATTAAGATCTACAAAGGTGAGGGGAAATTGATCAATAATAATGAGATTGAAGTTAATGGGGAAAAGATCAAAACCGATTATACAATACTCGCAATGGGATCAATACCGTCAATTCCAAAGATTTTTGATGTCAAAGGGGTATGGACATCCGACAATGCTTTAGAATTAAATGAAATTCCCGAGATTCTAACTATTATTGGTGCCGGTGTTATTGGTGTTGAGATTGGATTCATTTATAATAAATTAGGTTCAAAAGTTACACTTATTGATGTTTTAGATCATGTAGGTGGGTTGAATGTGGATGAAGATATATCTTCTGAATTGGAGAAGATCCTTAGAGGAAGCGGAATAGATATCAAATTGAATGTTAAAGTGTCCAAAATAGAGAAAAATAAAATTGTACTTGAAAATGGTGAGGTCATTGAGACGAGTAAAATAATGCTTGCAATGGGCCGCCGCGCCATGATCCCGCAATGGGTCGAAGAAAGTGGAATAAAAATTGCAAAGAATAAGATAGTTATAGATGAAAAGTTGAAAACTACAATGGAAAATGTTTTTGCAATTGGTGACCTTATTGACGGACCAATGTTAGCTCATAAAGCAATGCACGATGCTGTTAAGGTGATAAATAATTTAGAGGGGAAGGAAAATAAAGAATATCCAATTCCTTCTGTTATCTATACGCATCCCGAAATTGCATCAATTGGAATGATAGAAAAAGAAGCAAGAGAAAAATATGGAGATGAAATAAAAATATCAAAATTTCCCTATTCAGCTAATGCAAGAGCTAATTGTACAAAAGAACTCAAAGGATTTGTCAAGCTGATATCTTTTAATAATAAATTATTAGGCGCCCATATAGTCGGAGAAAACAGTTCGGAAATGATCTGGGGATTCGGTGTTATCATGGGGAATGCTCTTGAGGTTTCAAATATAGAAAATATGGTATTTCCCCACCCCACATTTGCAGAATCTATTCATGAAGCTATTTTAGGTATAAATAGCAATTATATTCACATCTAATAGGAGGATATATGAAAAAATCACTATTGCTAATTTTGATTGCTTTCATGGTAAGTATTTTTGCCATGGATATTGATGAAGTCAAAGCTTCCGTTGAGAATTGGAGTAATAATGACAGCTTGATCAAGGTAATAAGTTATTTTGGAAATCAGTCATCAATAACCGATGAAGAATACGGATTCTTTGTTAAAGCATATTATTACCTTGGACATAATGCAAAAAAGAAAAGGGAAAGAATGAGTATTTTTACAAAAGGAATAGAAAGGGCTGATAAAGCTATTCTACAGAATGATAAAAATACCGTTGCTTTATATTATAAGGCTGCTATTTTAGGTAAGTATGGCGAAGCAAAAGGCATACTAAAATCTTTGGCATTAGTTAAACCCATTAAAAAACTATGCAATAAGATAATAGAAATAGATCCTAATTATGCCGGTGCATACCATATTCTAGGTGTTATGTATAGAAAGCTTCCGGGTTTTGCAGGCGGAGATAAAGATAAATCATATGAGTATTTAAAAAAATCAACAGAGCTTGAACCAACATTTTCGTTACATTTTTTAGAGCTTGCCGATACATTAAAAGCAATGAAGAAAAAAGATGAAGCGATAAAATACTATAATATGGTAATAAATGATGATTTTCCAAAGGATAGAATAGAAGAAGCCAAAGATAAAAAGGAAGCGAAAGAGATAATAGATAAATTATCTAAATAGAAATACATAGTATTTAAGAGGCATAACTAATTAGTAATAATGCATAGTTATCAGGATGAAAATCATAAAATAGTTTATAGTTATGATTCATCGGTTGTCAATATTAAAAGAATATATCCTAATAAGATTGTTTTTGCCGAGAATAAAAATGAGCTAGTTAAAATAGTAAAAAATGCCAATAGATGCGATATGCCACTATATATAAGAGGTGCCGGCACATCTGTAGCGGGTTCATCGGTTCCATTTGAATCCGGTTCGGTAATTTCTCTTGAAAAAATGAATGGAATAATTGATCTTGACGAACAAGGTAAGATGGTAACTGTTGAGCCGGGAGTTACGGTTATATCATTAAATAATTTTCTAAAAAAATATAAATTACAATTGCCGGCATTTCCCGCATCGTATAAATTTTCGACTATTGGCGGAAATATTTCTACAAGAGCATCTGGGTTAGATGCGGTTAAATATGGAACAATAGAAAACTATGTGAAAAGGCTTAAAGTGATTACGGGTAAAGGAGAGGACTTGTCCCTTGGTTTTAAAACGAAAAGATACTCCATGGGTATTGATTTGAAAAATCTATATTTCGGAAGTTTAGGATTATTGGGCATTATTTATGAGATAACACTATCTTTGGTGCCATTAGAAAATAAGATATATAAATATGAATATTATGCCGATAATATAAAAGAGATCATTAAATTAATAAGGCAGATCAAGAATAAAGGGATCATTCCCATCAAAATGGAAATAATGGATAATAGAATAACGAAGTTATTACTAAATAAGAATGAATACTAT
>JAGGYO010000237.1 GCA_021162505.1 bacterium | reverse complement strand
CTCTTACTTGTCTTTTATAAAAGTCAAAAGTCGAAGGTCGAAAGTTGAAGGTGACAAAGTCATCCTGAACTTGATTCAGGATCTATTTTCTTTTCTTTGTACTTTCCTCACTGAATACTTATGACTTATACTTAGTACCGTGTTGATTTTTGACTGCTTTGTAAATTTAAAAAAAATATTTGAAAAAAAACTAAAAAATGCTATAATCAGCAATAAACTACTATGGAGGAAACTATGTTAGACGACCTCAAAAAATCCGATATTGAAATTTATAACGCCATTCACAATGAGACAGAAAGACAGGCGTATAATATTGAACTTATAGCTTCGGAGAACTTTGTTTCAGAGAGTGTACTACAGGCATTAGGCTCAGTAATGACCAATAAATACGCTGAAGGATATCCGGGTAAGAGATATTACGGCGGTTGTGAATTTGTAGATGTAGCAGAAGACCTTGCAAGAGACAGGGCAAAGGAACTATTTGGCGCAGAGCATGTAAATGTCCAGCCCCATTCCGGTTCACAAGCAAATATGGCGGCTTATTTCAGTTTGATCGAACCGGGTGATACCATAATGGGTCTTGCTCTTTCAAACGGAGGACATTTAACACATGGTCATCCATTGAGTTTTTCAGGTAGATTTTTTAATGTTGTCCCCTATGGTGTTACAAGAGAAACAGAGCAGATTGATTATGATGAACTTGCAAAACAAGTTAAAGAGATAAAACCAAAATTGATAATAACAGGGGCGTCCGCTTATCCGAGATTTCTTGATTTCAAAAAATTCAAAGAGATCGCTGATTCTGTTGGTGCTTTTCTAATCGTTGATATTGCTCATATTGCAGGTCTTGTGGCTACGGGATTACATCCCTCACCTATTCCTTATGCAGATATTGTTACTACCACTACACATAAGACATTGAGAGGACCACGCGGCGGTATGATCCTCTGTAAAGAAAAATATGCAGCAGATGTTGACAGGAATGTTTTCCCCGGTATTCAAGGGGGACCATTGGAACATGTTATTGCTGCTAAAGCAGTTGCTTTTAAAGAGGCACTGGCTCCTGATTTCAAAGAGTATCAGAAAAAAGTGCTTGATAATGCTCAGGCGTTGGCAAAAGGACTTGAGAACAGGGGACTAAGATTAGTAGCAGGTGGAACAGATACACACCTCATGCTTGTTGATCTTAATCCATTTGACCTATCCGGTAAACGAGCGGAAAAGGCATTGGAAAAAGCAGGTATTACCACCAATAAGAACACTATTCCATTTGATCAGAGAAAACCCTTTGTTACTTCGGGTATTAGATTAGGAACCCCGGCAGTAACGACAAGAGGGATGGGACCCAAAGAAATGGACATTATTGCCGAATTTATCGTTAGGGTATTGAAAGACAGAAAAAATCAAGAACTTCTCTTATCAGTGAAGAGCGAGGTAAAGGAACTTTGTAAAAGATTTCCCTTATATGAAAAATATTTATGAAAATTAAAACAGGTGTTGACATTATTTCCATTGATAGGATCAAAGGCGTCTTTGAAGATAATAAAAAGTGGAAGAAGATGTTCTCACCAAAGGAAATAGATTATTTTAAGGAATTCAAGGACCCATATCCTACCATTGCCGGCAGATTTGCTGCAAAAGAGGCGATTTACAAGGCACTCTCACATTTTAATATTGATTATGAGTTCAATGAGCTCTCCATCATTACCGATAGAAGAACGGGTATGTATATTGAGATAGAGAATGAGAATTTGAGATCCGTGATAAATAAGAATTATAGCATAGATATAAGTATTTCTCATGATTCGGGTTACGCAGTGGCATTTTGTATTGTTTATGAGAGTTAAATTATATATTTTGATCCTTATTCTCATTATATTTTCACTGTCCTGTACTAAAAATTATGTCAAGTTAGAGAACAATTATGCCATTGATATGATGAAAAAAGGAATATTTAAAGAAGCGGAATTCCATTTTAGAAACCTGGTAAAAGAAAATCCCAAGGATTGGATTGCCCATAATAACCTCGGCGTTTGTCTGGAAGCGGAAGGTAAATATGACGAGGCGCTTTTGGAATATGAAACTGCATTATCTATCATTAGTGATAATAAGGGCATTGACGAAAATTATAAAGGAATATTAAATGAAATGGCTAATTAAAATTATCCCCTTGTTGTTTTTATCAATATTTTTTACATCATGTTTTCATTATGTCAAGGTGGATTTTAATAAGACCATTGAACCCAAGGAAAGTGCCAAAAAATTAGGTAATATACATATAACCCTGCCATATATTTCTGTTAAAGAAGATGAAAACGATTTTTTTGAAAATACAAGGGAAGATTTCTTGGAAGAGACCTTTGAGCTAATGGGTGATCTGAAATTTGCGAAGGTAGAAAAGGATACATTACCCTTTACTATAATCTTCAATGAAAGGAAAGGAAATATCATTAACTTCGATGATATTAATTTTAAAAAGCCACATGACGGTGTTTATCTTTTTACCTTCATATATTTTTCACCTCAGGAAATGGAGGGTTATGTTTATAAAAAGGTTTGGGATCCTAATTATCAGGCATATTATTATAGAGAGGTTTATGAAAAAAAACAGGTCTATAATATAAATGTTCAGGTATTTTTATACGATTGCA
Organism: bacterium; assembly: GCA_021162505.1. Taxonomy (GTDB): domain Bacteria; phylum AUK180; class AUK180; order AUK180; family AUK180; genus AUK180. The sequence continues at coordinate 3,279 of JAGGYO010000237.1, read as the reverse complement.
AAAAAGATTCACTGGAATTCAGAAAGGACTTTTCTACATCGCAGGAATATTCAGGCGGTGAAAATCCCGAGTATTATGATTTTGTTCGGGATAATTATATGGAATTTTTAAAGAATACCTTTGAAAATTATTTACCTAAGAAAAAACAGGTTAGGAGAAATTTAATTGCGCGTTAAACATCTTCTTATTTTCTTATTATTGATATCCTCCATTAGTATATTTGGATTCGGACAGAATAAACTTTATTATAAAAACTTTAAATGGTTCATCAAGGAATCCAAACATTTCAAAATATTCTATTATAAAGCCGAGGAGAACCGTTTATTGGAAATAATCAATATTTTGGAAAATGCTTATTCACATCATTCTAATACATTGAAATTTGAGATAAAAGATAAGACCACTGTCATTATTTATAAAACACATAGGGATTTTGAGCAAACAAATATCATTTCCGGCTTTGTTCCGCCACAGGTAGGCGGTTTCGCAGAAACTCTAATGAAACGACTTGTAGTGCCGGTTGATTCTCCCCATGAGGAATTACGGTCATTGATATGGCATGAATTAACACATATCTTTCAATATCATATTTTAAAAAATAGGGTGTTAAAAAAGGAACCACCCATGTGGTTTATGGAAGGAACTGCGGAATTCTTTAGTCAGCATTGGGACATGACGGGAAAAATGATGCTTAGAGATGCCGTAATGAACAATAATTTCTATTCCTTGCAGCAAATGGAAAATTTTTATTATACACCCAATGTTTTTCAGTGTTATAAGGAGAGTCAGAGTTTTATTGAATGGTTCTATAATAAATACGGTATTGAAAATTTCAGGAAATTATTTCGTTATATGCGGAAAATCGGTAAAATGTCTCTTGATGAGATATTTAAAAAGGTAACCGGATATTCATATAAAAGAAATAATGATATGTGGTATAACTATTTAAAGAAACAAAATTGGCCCAAGATCAAAAATGAAGAGGATCCTGATGTGGATTATGGGGAATGCATTCTCAATGAACTTTATTCAAGGGATATATGGCTACAACCCGTATTTTATCCCTCGGGAGCAATGGTTGCTGCTATTACCAATAAAAACGGCAAGCTTGATATTTATTCGGTAAGATCAGACGGTAAAAAATTGATCAAACGCATAACTCCGCTTGCAACAGGAAAATATGAATATCTCATCGTTGAAAATAATTCAATGAGCATTTCTCCTGATGGTAAAAAACTCGCCATATTTGCCCGGGACGGCAGGGCTGATGTTCTAATGGTCTTTGATCTTATGGATTATAATTTCAAAAAGTATCGTCTCAATGATATGCTGAAACCCCGATTCCCAATGTGGAAAGACGGTGATTCACTGTTTTTTACAGCAGAATCCAAGGGCGGTAGAGAGATATTTCTCTTTTCCCTGAGATCAAGAGAAACAGAACAAATTACAAAAGAAACGGGTTTTATTCAGTATATTGCTTATGATAAAAACAAAAACGGTATTTATTTTACTAAGTCCCTGGATAAATATAAAAATATTTTTTACTTGGATTTGAAGAACAAAGTTGAAAAACAAATAACATTTTCCAAAAGTTGGGATATTCAATTGTCAATTTCTGCAGACGGGCAGCGTTTATTGTTCGTGTCAGACAGAGCAAATAAAATTCCGAATCTATTTTTAATGGAAATGAAAACAGGGGAGATAAAGCAATTGACAAATGTAACCGTAGGGAATATTATGCCAAATATTTCACCAGACGGAAAGACAATTGCCTTTACCTCATATAAACAGGGCTCCTATAAGACCTATATTAGAAAGGTTTCGGATTTCAAGGTCTTTAAAACATATCACGATGATCCTGCAAATATTTATGCTCAGGCAAAGCTGAATTATAATGTTGATTTTTTAAAGAATGTTAAACAATATAAACTCAAATTCTTACCTGTGAATGCAGGAAGCTATGTTACTTATGAGAATGGTATCATCGAGAACTATTCCAATATTACATTGACGGATACCCTGGGTGATCATGTTATTTCATTGACCATTGATGCCATAAGGCAGTTCAATAATTTTTATATGTACTATTTCGATCAAAGTCATCGCCTGAACTGGGGCTTTGTGGGTTATAATAGAAGGCAGGAATACTATTTCTGGGACCTCAATGCTACGGGTTACGAAGGCAATTGGGGTGGATCTTTAATGGCAATATATGCTTTCAGTAAATATAATCGTCTTGAAATGGAGCTAAAGTACGGATTTAAATACTATAATTCTATTTTTCAGGATTATTACAATTATCCATCCGTTAAGCGCGTAGCGGGAGCAACATTTAACTATGTCCATGATAATACGAAACCGGGATTTTTTACCTATAATCAAGGTTCAAGATATATGCTTTCATTTACCGGCTCAGCTCCTGTAACGGACAATTACTATGAATCGTATAATTTCCTGCTGGATTATAGAAAATATATGAAGATTACAATGAGAAGCACTCTCGCCTTCAGATTATTCGGATATACCAGCTGGGGACAGGACCCCAATTATATTTATCTTGGGGGTACGGGTTCCGTTCGCGGTTATTATCCAATGTCTATATACGGTAATAACGGATTTTTCTCAAATGTAGAATTGAGGATACCTTTCATTGATATTCTAAGATTATCGGGTATTTTTAATTTTTATTATATCAGGGGTTTGTTCTTTTTGGATGTTGGAGATGCTTGGATTGATAATGATTTCCATGGTTTTAACAGAACGAAGAATGGATATGTATTTGATGATATAAAATCCTCCGTGGGTTTTGGGATCAGATTTTCTTTAGGTTATTTTGATCTTATGTTTGATTTTGCAAAAAGATGGGATTTCCAGCGTATCGATCCTCATACATATTTCCAGTTTGATATAAGTACAGATTTCTAAATCTACAAATAACAGAGAAGAAATAAAAAGCAATATAATAACCACGGAGCACGCAGAGCATAGGCAGGTTAAAGAGAAAGTATAAATTGTAGGGGTCGTTCGTGAACGACCCATTATTCTCGGTCATTCCGTGCTTGACACGGAATCTATCTCCCTTGTCATTGTGAGCAAAGCGTCGCAATCTCATTTGAACAAAAAATTTATTTTTCATAAAGTGCTCTTCCTATCACTTAACTGAAAAATTATTATATTCCTTGGACTTAGTTAAAAATAATTTTTTTTAATGGCGCGAATTTCTTAACTGGTATTTATTCTTAGTTTTTTCTTGCCCAATTTGATTGTAAAAGTTGTAAT
>JAGGYO010000153.1 GCA_021162505.1 bacterium | reverse complement strand
TGTTCCTATCAATGTATCGTCGGCAACGGAAAAACTGTCATCACCGTTATCAAGATATATTTTCACATCAGTTATATCATTATCATCACCTGTTCCAATTAAATCGGTTTTTATTACGGATAGCGTTCCCGTTTCATTTAAAGTAGAGAATGTAAGTTTTTCAAACAATAAATCGTTTATACCCGTTTTTGTTGTGCTTACTGCAATATCCGTTGGTAGAACCGTAATTGGATCAGGACTATCGGTGACAATAACTGAACCGGATATAAATGGTGAAAAATCAGCCATTGTATCAGGAGAAGCAATTGTGAAATTTGAAGTATTAGGGATACTGATATTAAATGTATTTCCAATGCTTACATTTGAATTAAGATCAATAGCAATAAAGTACAAAGAGGTGGTTGCAGTAATATTTTGGTCAATTATATCAATGTTTGAAATACCGGATGCAAATATTCCGTTTCCAAGCGGTGTATCCTCTGCCGAAGAAAAGATACCGTTTCCGTTATCTTTATATATTTTAATAGAATTAATATCTGTGTCAATATTTGTTCCACTGCCCTCTACCTTGATATCAGTCCAAATAGCATTATCCGCATCCGCTGATAGTGTAAAATTTGACATTAAAATATCTGTTGCTCCCTGCATTTTAGAAATAGGTGCATCATCGTTAATTGAGATAGTTACGGTATTTGATGAAATTGCTTTATTTTTACTAAATTCCGAAGTATTTTCTGTTCCGTCAATCGCAAGAGTGCTTAATACAGCATCCGCTGAGAGGTTTACTCCAGCGAGTGAAAAATTCCCACTGACATCGGTAATCAAAGTTGTATAGTATTCATACCCTTCACCATAACCGGTTGGGTCAGCTGTTACGCTTGCTGTTGAATTATTGACGATGTAAAGTTCAACTTCAATACTTGCGACAGCAGTTCCATTGATCGTATAAGTATCGATTCCCGTTTGAACAATATCCGTTATTACAGGAAAGTTCAAATTCTCATTCGGTCCGGTATCAGCGTCACCGGCATCATTCAGTGTTACCCCATCAGCCGCAAGATCAATCCCCAGTCCGGTATTTGAAAATATTGAGTTGCCGGAAATTCTGTTATTATCGGTTAAATTCCCATGAATATATACTCCGTCCCAAGCGTTGAAAGCAATAATATTCGCCATACCTGAAATTGTTCCGCCAATTGTATTTGACTGGGCGCTATCATAGATATATAAGCCATTCATAGAATTTCCAACATCAATAGTACCGCTAATATCAGTACCTATGTAATTTCCAAAAACTATATTATTATCCGTACCACCACCGCTAATTATGATACCATTGCTATTATTACCCGAAATAATATTTTTAGATCCTTCTATTGTACCACCGATTGTATTTGATTGAGCACCACCGCTAATATCTACGCCATTGGCTGAATTGCCTAGATCTGCGGTTCCATTAACATCGGTTCCGACAAAATTTCCGAGGATCTGATTATTATCCGTACCACTACCCGATATAAGAATACCCTCCCAATTATTACCGGAAATAATATTTCTTGCAGAAGCATCTGTTCCGCCAATTGTATTTAATTGTGCGCCAGCGGATATGTATATACCATGGAATGAATTACCTAAATCTGCTATACCATTTACATCCGTACCGATATAATTGCCAAGAACCACATTACTATGCACATTACTATCCTCGATCAGTATTCCACTATTATTATTTCCTGAAATAATATTTCTTGCTCCCGCTACGGTGCCGCCGACCGTATTGCTATTTGCCCCATTATATATCCAAATACCATTGAGAGTATTTCCACGATCAAGCGTACCCGAAATATCTGTCCCGATAAAGTTTCCGGCAAACAGATTATCACTGGAGTTATTGTAAACTCTTATTCCCACAGGGTTGCATGAAATCACATTCCCAGCACCGGAAACCGCTCCGCCGATCGTATTGCCAGATGATGCGTTCAGTGCTACTCCATATGTAAAATTTGACAGATTCCCTGTCCCGGCAGCATTTGTGCCTATTAAATTACCCATTACTTGACAATTGCTTACCTCCCTCAGCATCACTCCGGCCTGGCCATTTCCCGAGATCAGATTCCCGGTACCCGGGTCACTTCCACCAATAATATTAGAATCTCCTCCGAATAAGTAGATTCCAGTAAGTGAATTCCCCACTTTGGCGGTACCTGTCACATCCGTTCCGATATAATTGCCGATCACGAGATTGTCAATTGTTCCTGTACTTTCAATATAAATACCGTACCAATCATTTCCTGATATAATATTTCTCGCCACTGTGTCTGCTCCGCCAATGGTATTTAATTGAGCACCACTTCGGATGTATACACCGGCCCATGAATTTCCAAGATCAACATTGCCATTTACATTTGTTCCAATGTAATTACCAATAACAACATTATTATCAGTGCTGGTGCCAGTAATATCAACACCATACCGATTATTACCTGATATGATATTTCTTGCACCGGCAGCTGCACCACCAATAATATTTGATTTAGCTCCATTCGCTATGTATACACCACTCCATGAATTACCTAAAACAGAAATGCCATTCACATCCGTTCCAATGTAATTACCAAGAATTACATTATTATCCGTACCACTTTCAAAAAGATATATACCGTTTTGGTCATTACCAGATATGATATTTCTTGCACCTGCAACTGTTCCACCAATTGTATTTGATTGGGCACCATTTTCGATGTAAACACCATCTAATGAATTACCTAAATCAGTCGTGCCATTTAAATCAGTTCCAATGTAATTACCAAGAACAACATTATTATCCGTCCCAGTTCCGGTGATTAAAACACCATGATTATTACCGGAGATAATATTTCTTGCGCCTATAACTGTACCACCAATTATATTTGATTTAGCTCCACTCACGATGTATACACCGGCCCATAAATTACCCAAATCAATTGCACCAGATACATCCGTTCCAATGTAATTACCAAGAACAACATTATTATCCGTCCCACTGCTAGCGATATAGACACCATGCTGGTTATTACCTGATATGATATTTCTTGAACCTGCTACTGTGCCACCAATTGTATTTGATTGGGCACCATTAGTGATATATACACCACTCCATGAATTACCTTGGTCCACTGTTCCGCTTGCATCCGTGCCGATATAATTATTAACTAAAATGGTATTGCTACAGCCATCAATGAAAATACCATGGCCACCGAAATTGTTTATTACCAATCCTGAAATGACATTGTTGTCTGAAATGATATGAAGACCGTAAGTGACAACACCCGCACTGGAACCGTCAATGATAATATCGTGATTTGTACCAGCATCTATAACTGTACCACTATCCCAGTTATCATTTATACTAGGTAACGCACTATTGGGTTTAATAGTAAATGGCGCGGATCCCGGGATGCTGAAATTTATCGTATCAGCTCCAAAATTGCCATTGGCATCTATTATCGCCTGCCTCAACGAACCTCCACCGGAATCATTTGTGTTTGTAACCGTATAAGTGACAGAAAAAATCGTAACAGAAAAAAAGGTCAAAAAAAGAACAAAAGAAAATAAAACCAACTTTTTCATAAGTTCCTCCACATTTTGTATTAGAGTATAACATAATTTTAGTTTAAAATCAAAAAATAATAAAAATCCATTTACAACAATCTTCAAGATTTGAGGAAAGAATAAAAAGCAATATAATAACCACGGAGCACTGAAATATTAATGAATAATGAATAATTAAAGGAAATGGAATAACCACAGAGCAGGCAGAGCATACTGAGATTAAATAAATAAACATGAATTAAATATTTTCCTTTTGACATTTGACTTTCGACTTTGGACTAACTTTGAGATTCCTGCGCTTATTTGAAGCTAGTTAATAAAATATTGTGTCAGGACGCATCTAAACATTCGAGGTACTATTCGGAGCCAGGCACGCAAGCGAGCCAGGCACCTCACGGGGAAACCCTGTTCTTTGAGTCTCTACGGTGAAAGGATTTTGGTTTGTAAAATCACTCTTTTTAGGGGTATTTTTTAAAGTCGCTAAAAATATAGGATAAATAGAAGAGATAGATTTTTTACTATGTCTTTTATTTATGGTAATTTATGAAAAAAACTTGATTTTTATATATAAAATATGTTATAATAAACAAATGGAGTAGTGTGTATGAAATTATCTATAAATTTGGATCATGTCGCCACAATTCGGCAGCAGCGTAAAGAGGGTTTTCCCGAACCTTATTTTGCTGCAATTATTGCTGAAAAAGCGGGTATAGATGGTATCACCTTACACCTAAGGGAAGATAGAAGACATACCAATGACAATGATGTTAAGATATTAAAAGCCATCTCAAAAAGATTGAACTTAGAAATGGCTTTGAATGATGAGATCATTAAGATAGCAAAAAGTACGAAACCAGCACAAGTTACTTTGGTACCCGAAAAAAGACAGGAATTGACCACCGAGGGTGGGCTAAATATAGCAAAATATAAAGATAAATTAGCAAAAGTGATAAAAGAATTCCGTAAATTAAAAATAGATGTGAGTTTATTCGTGGAACCTGATAAAAAGACCATGGATCTTTCCAAAGAGGTTGGAGCGGATATTGTAGAACTCCATACCGGAACATATGCTAATGCTTATTTATCTAAAAACAAGGGAAAAATAGAGAAAGAGATAAACCGCATAAATAAAGCCGTAGCGTATGCGCATTCAATTGGTTTGCGTGTACATATTGGACATGGACTGACTATTGACAATATTCAGCCGTTTGCGAAGAACGAACTTATTGAGGAAGCGAGTATTGGACACTTTCTCATAGGTTTAGCCATATATGAAGGGCTTGAAAATGCCATTAAAAAAATGAGGAATATATTATGAAAAACATCTTAGTTTCAGGTGGTGCCGGTTTCATAGGATCGCATCTTATTGACCGTTTGATAGAAATGGGAAAAAATGTCATTATCATTGACAACCTTTCTACAGGATTAAAGGAAAATATTAATAAAAGCGCTATTTTCTATAAAAGGGATATTAGAGCATTGAATTTGAAGCAGATCTTTCAAAATCATGAGATCGATACCGTTTTCCATTTTGCCGCACAGATAGATGTGAGAAAATCTTTGAATGAGATCGAATATGAGATAGATGTAAATATAAAAGGAAGCGTCAATCTCATTGTAAATGCAGCGAAATACGGTGTTCAGGAATTTTATTTTACATCAACCGGTGGAGCATTGTACGGTGATAATAATGTGCTTCCTGCTACGGAAGAAACAGAAGTGATGCCGGATTCTCCCTATGCCATTGATAAGTTCACTATTGAAAAATACCTTGAGAGTTTTAAAAGATTATACGGATTCAAAATATTCATTTTCAGATTGGCAAATGTTTATGGCCCAAGACAAAATTCTCAAAGCGAAGCGGGTGTAATAGGAATATTTTCCACAAGAATGCTGAAGAATAAAAAGATACTTGTTTACGGGGACGGGAAACAAACAAGAGATTTTGTTTATGTAAAAGATGTCATTGATGCAATGATGACCATATACAATAAGAAGGTAGAGGGTATATTTAATGTGGGTACAACGGAAGAGACCGATGTACTGACACTCTTTGAAATACTCAAGGAGGAGTTGGACTACAAAAGAGAGCCCATATTTCTTGAAATGAGACCAGGTGAGCTTTTAAGAAGCGCACTGGCATATAATAAGATAAAAAAAGCAGTGGGTTGGAAGCCAAAAACATCAATTGAAGCAGGACTTAAGAAAACGGCAAAATGGTATAAAGAGAATTTTAGATGAGTATAATTGTTCAGAAATACGGCGGATCCATCCTTCAAAACTTTAAGGATCTCCAAAAAGTTGCGGATAATATAATCTCCACTATAAAAAGAGGTAATTCCGTAGTTGCCGTTGTTTCTGCATTAAAGGGAGAGACGGATAAGCTCATTAATTATGCTTATGAAGTGAATAAGAGACCTGATGCTCGGGAATTGGATATGCTTATTTCCACAGGTGAGCAAAAAACCGGAGCTCTTCTTGCTTTGATCCTTCAGGGAAAGAATATTTCGGCAATATCATTTACCGGACATCAAATTGGAATAATCACCGATTCAGAATACGGAAATGCTAATATATTAAAGATCAATTCTGAGATCTTGAAAAATGAGATCAATCTGGGAAAAGTCATTATTATCGCCGGGTTCCAAGGGATCAATCAATTAGAAGAGATTACAACATTGGGAAGAGGCGGAAGTGATCTTACTGCTGTTGCCTTAGGTGTCACTTTAAAAGCCGATCTCGTAGAATTCTACAAAGATATTGGACAGCTTTATACAAATAATCCCAAATTGGGAAACGGTAAACCCATAAAGAAGATCGATTATGGATCATTGCTTGAACTTTCAAAGGGAAATCTTAAAATACTTTCTTCAAAGGCAGTGGAAACAGCGAAAAAATACAACCTTACCATTCTCATCCGTTCCTTGAAGAATAATAAAAAAACTCTTATTGTCAATGAAAATTTTACTTTCCAAGATGAAAAATATCTTGCAATGACAAAGAAAGAAAACGAATATCAGATCCTAATAAAAAATATTTTAAAACCTAAGCTCTTAAAATTATTAAAGGGCAATTTTAATGTTAATTACTTGGACAGAATAAATTTTGATAAAAAGCAGAATTTCCTCTTGACCTTCAATAAGGAAAATAGCAAAAAAATGGAGAGCATTTTAAAAAGAGACAAAATGGATTATGAAATAAAGGGACCTTTTAATAGGATCATCATTTCAGGATGGGGATATTCTTCCTTTGATAAATTCTACCGGAAAATTTACAGTATCTTGAATCTAAAGAACATGGACTTCTATGATGTGCATTTTTCCCATTATTCTGTGTCTTTATTGATGAGATCCACTTATGAAAAAACACTTATTGAAGCAATAGATAGGATAAATAATGGTTAAAATTGATTTTTTCCGTTCCTCAAAGTTAAATGTGAAACCCGGTGATGAGATCATTGTTTCAGGATTGATCTCCAGTGATATTGACAGCAGTTTTATTGTCAAACTTCATATTGTTGGTACTAATGTCAAAAAGCAGACCATGATACTTGACGAAAAGAATAAGGAGATTTCCTTAAGAAAAAATAAATCTCAAAAAATATCGTGGAATATTGCTATACCTGATGATTTTAAGACCAGATACAATTTTATCGGTTATGTGCAATGGGTCTCAAAAGAAACCAAGGAAGCGGGTATCCTTTCATCCTACCTTTTTTCCGCCGGATCAACATTTGATGTGGAGGTAGTAAAAGAGAAACTCATATTTGAAGAAAATCAGCTTACCGGACTAGCGATCCATGCGATCAATAGGGAGATAAACCCCATAACTCTAAAAATACCCGTTGAAATAATGAGAAAAGAAATTACTATTTTCAAAGAGATCTATGAAGTAATATTAAATTATGAGGAGATCATTGAAATTGATTTTTCCAGCAAGATCAATCCGGATAAAAACATTTTTTTAACATATCTACTGGAAACCGATAGTACCCAAATATACAAAAGTAAGGGAAGAGAAATATTTCCCAATTATATTCCAAATTTTGTAAAATATATCGTGGAGGTTGAAGACAATATTCCTATGGAAGAAGAGAATGAGCTTTCGCTTTACCTGAGAAAAGGAGAAAAGATCAAGAAACAAAAAAAATATTTCGATATGAACATTTCTTTGATAAGTAAAGAACAGCATCTATTTTCTCTGAACAATGTTGTAATATTCGGTTTGAATTGGAATGAGAATATTAATGAAAACCCTTTGATCTACGATAGTTTCAAGGACTTTTTATTTTCATACCTCTTTATGAACCTTTTTAAAAATGATTTCCAAAACCAGAT
>JAGGYO010000361.1 GCA_021162505.1 bacterium | reverse complement strand
GGATTAAGATTTACTAAAATAAAAGATAACAAAACTGTCCATATATCATTTTTTTTCTTAATCAAAATAAGGAAAAACAAAAAATATGAAATGAAATTTAAATTTTCTTTTGCAAAAAATAGGAAGATCGGTATCAATATTGGAAATATCAACAACTTTTTTTTTCTTAATAGAACCATTACAAAAAATAAAACAACAAATGAAGATGCTATATACTTGATCTGCGGAAAAACATATCTCATCAATAATGATGATAAAAAACCGAATTGGAAAGGTGCGCCTTTGACTCCAGCAGTAATAAAATAATTGCCATTAAAAAACCATTTACCAATAACCAAATTGCCAATATGCCTGTCATCAGGTGTTGTAAACGAGAAAAAAACAAATATGGAAATAATAAATAAGGATATGAATATAATTCTATTTAAGCTGGTAGATCTCATAATCGGTAGTAATATAGATATCCTCGTTTGTATTTATTACTATATTCTTGATTGGTTTTTGTGAAAGCATGTTTTTATTGGTTCCATCTACACTATTCAAAATGTACAATCCCAAGTTAGTACCTAAATAGAGAGAATCTTTATATGCGAAATCGAGAAAATTCTTATTATAAAATGTATCGGTTGATACAATAAGTTCAAATGTTTCAGAAAAAACATTAAAATCAAATATTGCACCGGGAGAAAGAAAAAATATTTTATTAGTGTTTTTCACTATTTTTGTAATACGAAAATCACTCACCAATCGTGAGGGGTCAAAACTTTTCCATGACTTTGATAATGTTTCAAATTCAAAAAGAGTATTGATAGATGTAAAATAGTAATTCCCCTGAAATTCCATGAAATTAGTAATATGCTCATTATTGAAATATTCCTCAAGAGAGTAACTTTCAAAATAGTCAGAAGCCCAGTGATAAATAGAAACGCCTTTGTCGGTGATCATAACAATATCCTGACCGTTCACATAACAGCTTATAATATTATTGGAAAGAATAGGGCTATTGTCTGTTTTAAATGTATACCAACCGCTATTTGTCCTATTATCCCTATAATTATCGAATTGAATATTATACGCAGGGTTCAGTGTGTGTATTGTTAAACCCTGGTCGGTACCTATCACTAAAAAATTCATAGAAGAATCAACAGAATTTACATAATTTGAACATAATGTTTCATTGGCGGAAAAATAGCTATTCACTTTTAAAGAGGTCTCATTGATCTCGTAAAGTCCTCCCCTTGTCAAGATATAATAATTACCATTGAAATATTTTAACTGAGTGGTCTCATTAGTAAAAATGGACAATTGCTTACCGAGATCTGTTTTCACTCCGCTTTTAATGATATAAAAGGAATTTGCAATAACAAAATAAGAATTCTTTCCCATAGAAAAGAAATTGATCTCACCATCACTTTTTAATAATAATTGGGGTTTTAAGGTATTGTATTGACCGACTCCACTAGGAATGATATTGAATTTACAAGCTCCAAAAATCAGCATTAAGAAAAAACTAAAAATTAAGATTGCCTTCAAATTTTTCAACTTCAACTCCTGCATTCTTTAAAAATTTTACCGAAAGTTCATTTGGGTCCGGATAGCCCTCATTATAAACGATCCTCGTAATACCTGCATTTATTAATAATTTAGCGCAAATAATACAAGGACGGTGGGTTACATAGCAAACTGCTCCATCGGTTGAAATACCGAACCTTGCTGCCTCCATTAAGGCATTCTGCTCAGCATGCAACCCTCTGCATATCTCAAGATGAGTTCCTGATTCAATATTCAATTCATCTCTTAGACAACCTAACTCCAAACAATGTTTAAGTTTATTGGGTGCTCCGTTATAACCGGATGAAATTATTCTATTGTCTTTCACAAGAATTGCACCCACATTCCTTCTTAAACAGGTGGAGCGCTTAGCAACATCAATAGTTATTTTCATGAAGTATTCATTCCAATTCGGTCTGGGTTTTCTCTTCCTTTCAATATTCATACACTCTCCTAATTGGGCATTGCTTCTCTATTTCCCAAAATACTTATCACATCATTTTGAAAATCGTTCTCTATTTTCATATCACTTCCCTTTATTTTACCAATTTCTATGCTAAAAAGCAATTTATTTATTCCTATTATGCCTGTGCTACTTACCTGATTCTGATAAATTACACTAAGTAAAAAACAATGGAGAGGTATCTTGACCCTCAACTCTCTTCTTGAAAATCTATTCAGGAGATCACTCCCATAATAATTATAGGTCAAATATCCCTCAATGTCCAATTTTTTTGTATTATATACCATCGTCAAGCTCTGTGTGAATTGTATAGTATAGGTTAATCGAGTTGAAAATGACAGGGCTTTGATCTTATATGAAAAAGCAGTGTAAAAACTCGTTATTTTATGATTTATAAAATTATAATTGGCACTTAGGGAAAGATGTAATGAACTTATGCCACTGCTTACTCCCATATTGGGGATTTTCTTCAAATTAAAATCATAGGGGAAGGAAAAATTCAAAAAACCGAGATTCCCAACTTTTTTGTCCTTTTTATAAGAAAATCGGTTATTCACTGAGAATCCCAAGGATCTTGTTGGTGCATTAAAATATGATATTGGGGACGCGGAAAGAAGATTTGCACTATGCACTTTGTTTAAAGGATAGTTATATGAAAAATTTATCCTTGGAGAGATCGTATGCTTGATCTTTGTATTTTTCAAGTGAAATATCCTATATGCGTTTGATCCCAAAGTGAGTATCACGGGAGTATATAAAAAATATTCTACATTATTATTTTGTGTCTTTGTTGTAAAAGTGGAATAAAGATTTGTCCTTATTCCAAAGGAAAAGTATTTATTATTATATGGTTTTATAT
>JAGGYO010000089.1 GCA_021162505.1 bacterium | reverse complement strand
CAGTATCATTAATATCAAAAGACAGGTCATATTTCTTAGAAATCAGAGAATTAGCAATAAGTATTTCACTATCTACACTATTTCTCGGACAGCCCAAAGAAATAATAAATATTTTTTTATTTTTCATTAATAAAAAGTTTTTCCAATTTTTTTCCTGAAAGTATTATCTTTTTTATCTGACGGATATTGAAATAAAGGATTCTATCGTCGGCACCCACTATTACTATTTCCTTCACATAAAGAGTGTTTTTATCAAGGGAAAATTCAACCCTTTTTATTGGAAGGTCCTTAGTAATGGGAGTCAATACGATCAAATATCTTGATTCGCCGTTGTAATATATTTTTTTATTAAAAACTTTCCATTTCTCCTCTTCAGGAAAGAGAAAATTCAAAGAATTTTTATTAACTTGAAAAACTTGTGTTTGTATTTTCCCGTCTTGAATATAATTATAAAAAATATTTTTTCCGTTACATATATAATGGTCTTTTGAAATATTATCAAAATCAATATTGAAACGATTATCCCCGATTTCATAATATCCATTTCCCTTAAATTCCTGCCATTTTTCTAAAAACGGAATATACACCCTCTCTTTAAAGGAAAATTTGAAAAGATCCCTACCGGAATAAAATCCATAGATCGAACTTAAAAGCACTTTTTGTTTATGGGATTTGACCAAAGTACAGGTATCATTTTGCAAGGTAAAAGCAAAAAACAGCAATGGTAATAATAGGATTAAAATTTTCTTTTTAATTCTTCCCATTCATCAACTCCTATGAGTAATTCCCTCTTTTTTGATCTATCTGCTATAGATACCAAGCCCAGCTCTTCCATTTTATCTACTAATCTTGCAGCTCTATTAAAACCTATGGAAAATCTTGTTTGCAATGAAGAAACGGAAACCCTTTTCACCTTTAAAAAATAGTCATATGCCTCAACAAAAAGATCGTCATCCACAGACCCGATCTGTTTATGCGGTTGCTCGCTCACTGCTCTCATTAGATTGAGTTCCCAATCCGGAAAATTATCAGAAGAATACTTTTTCCAATGTGAAACAATGTCTGATGTTTCTTTTTTTGTTGGAAGCGGGGCTTGTGCTCTAACCAGATTACTCTTTCCGGGAGGCAGGTATAAGAGATCTCCCTTTCCTAAAAGTGCTTCTGCACCGTTCTTATCAAAAATAGTTCGGGAATCGACCTTTTGTGCCACACGGAAACCGATTCTTACCGGGAAATTTGCTTTGATTATACCGGTTACCACATCAACCGAAGGTCTTTGTGTAGCAATAATAAGATGAATACCTGTTGCTCTTGCCAATTGTGCCAAGCGAGCAAGAGAGGTCTCCACTTCATTCTTTGATACCATCATTAAGTCTGCAAGTTCGTCAACGATAAGTACAATATAGGGCATATATTTTAACTCAGGGTCTTTTTCCTTGTTCTTTGAAACATAGTCATTGTAATCCTGAATATTTGCACTTCCATAATTGGAAAAAAGTTCCAAACGGAATGTCATTCTATTTACCAGATCCAAAAGGGCTTTTGTTGCTCTCTTTGGTTCTACAATAATATCGCTTAAAAGATGTGGTATTCCTTTATAATGGTTTAATTCTACTCTTTTGGGATCTACCATAAGTAATTTTAATTCATTTGGAGAATATTGCAATAAAAGAAAATCAATGATCGCTTTGATCATAACGGATTTTCCGGAACCCGTGGACCCTGCGATGAGAAGATGAGGCATCTCATTTAGATTTGCAATAACATATGTCCCATCAATGGTACAGCCGATACCAATTTTAAGATCTCTTTTGTTCGCACTGAATTCTCTTGAATGAAGTATCTCACTTAGGGATATAACTCTTTTATTTTCATTTGGGATCTCTATTCCCACTGCTTGTTTTCCGGGGATGGGTGCAATTATCCTAACCGGGGACTTTGCAAGTGCGTATGCAATATCATTGCTCATGGAAGCCACTTGACTTATCCTTTGAGCAGCATCAAGTTTGATCTCATATCTTGTAACGGTCGGTCCTCTCACAAATGAAGTTAATGTTGCATTGATATTGAGTAATTTTAATTTGTCCACCAAGCGTTTTCCCTGTTCCTCCAATAAAAGATTGTCCTCTTTTAAATTTCCTTTTGTAGAGGTTTCTAAAATATTCAGGGGTGGATTGGTTATCTCGGAAAAAATTTTATTTACAATGGGTTGTTTTGGGACCATAATGTTTTCTTTTTTCTTATTTTTCTTTTCCTTTTTATGCTTTTTCAATCGTTTTTCTTTTGTCTTTATCCTTTTGGTTTTTTCTTTTATCTTTTTTTCTATCTTTTTTTCACCCTCATGCTTCTTTATTAGGATCAGTTTATTATTGATCATATTTTTTATACTCAATATAACACTTTTAAAAAGAATATCAGTTAATGTGAACAAACTAATAAAAAAAAGTATTACGGTAAAAATTATACTTCCCGCTTTTCCCAATAATCTTAGGCTATAATGTCCTAAAAAATAACCAATATATCCGGCGGAAAAAAGATATGGTTCGGTGATCAGATCACCGCCTTTCAATGTTGAAGTTGTTTTAATTATTGCAAATAAAAAGGAAAAGGATATTGTCAATAATAAGAAAATGAATATCTCTACCCATCCCCTATATTTTCCCATGAAGATCCTTATGCCAAGATATAGGATGAGAAACGGTAAAATATAAGCACTCCAACCAATGCCGAGTTTAATAAAGAAAGCTATTACCGTTCCTATTTGGCCAATAAGTGAAACATTTCCAATATGTGATGTTGTTAGAGGATTTTTTACGGATTGATATGTAAAAACACTCAAGGCAAGGTAAATCCCTAATAAAATTACAATAACTCCCATCAATTCATTTTTTTGCTCTTTTTTCATAAACTAAATAATATAACCCCTGTTCCAATAACTATAACATATATCCCAAAGACATAATAATGCTTTGACATAATAAGTTTTTTCAATATTTTTAAAGCAAAATATCCCGAAATAAAGGCAGCAATAAATCCAAGTCCAGCTTCAATAAATGTAATATTCGAGTGAATATTGCCATTCAGCAGTTTTTTCGTTTCCAATGCAAAAGCACCGAGGATCGCCGGTATCGATAATAAAAAGGAATAATTAAAAGAAAATTTCGGAGAGTTCTTTGTTAACAATGATGCGAAAATAGTACTTCCCGATCTTGAAATTCCCGGAACCGTTGCAATGAACTGGAAAAATCCTATTAATACGGCATCGAACCAGCCCCCTTCTTTTTTCAAACGCTTTATTATCATCTTTTGAGAAAAGATATTGATGATCCCCGTAAAAATCAATGCAATACCAACAAATACGAGGGTTTTCGCATTGAAAAACGATTCGATCCTATGATTAAATGGTAGAACGAATCCCACCGTAATAATAGTTGATAAAATGAGATAATGCAATAGGCGTGAAGATTTTGCCAATGGCTTCGTGAGCATTTTCAAAAGATCAATGATCTCCTTCCAAAAGAAGATAAATACAGCTAAAAGAGTTCCCATATGAAGTATGAGATCAAAAAAAAGATCCCCCTTAAAACTTTTAAATAAGTGTTGTAATATTGTTAAATGTCCTGAAGAGGACACAGGTAAAAATTCGGTTACTCCCTGCACTAATCCAAGTAACAGGGAGTAAACTAAATTTAGCATCTATTTTTTTAAGTTCCCAGATTGCTCCATGAGTTTCATATATTTAGAAACAGTAGCATCTTTTTTCTTTCTTAATATTTTTTTCCCCCAATAATAGGCTTTATCAAATTGCTTTAAATTGAAATAAGCATAGAAAAGTCCCATCATGGGAAGAATTGAAGATGGTCTTAATTTTTGCGCTTTTAATAAATTCTTTATTGCTCTCTGGTAATTGGGTGGATTCTTTGATTGATATGCATTGGCAAGGTTCAAAAATACCGAATAATCATTAGGTGTGAGCATTGTAGCTTTCAAATAATAAGCAATTGCATTATTATAATCCTTTGCTTCCTGATATGCATCAGCTAAGAATACGATGATCTTAGGATCATTCGGATTGGAAGAAGCTTTCTCTGCTTTCTTCATAACTGCTAATCCTTCTTTCTTTTTACCCATGAGCATAAGGTTTTTTCCCATTCCCAAATATCCGGTAACCTTTTCACTTTCTTCATCACTTTTTGTTAATTTTTCAAATAGATCGTGTGATTTTTGATATTGTTTATTGTTCAAGGCATCCTGTGCCAACCAAGATGTAACATCGGAATCATCCGAACCCAATTCTTCCATTTTTTTCATTTCATTGAGAACATCTTGTTTCCTGCCCATCTTGTTCAGGACATTGATCTTTAATTT
>JAGGYO010000359.1 GCA_021162505.1 bacterium | reverse complement strand
GCGTGCAACGCACAGGCAGGCATTGTCAATTTGCATTCAGGGGGAGGTTTATGAGTACGGATAATGCGAAAATTGAAATAAAAAGACCGGAAACTATAAATCGTTATCAATATTGTGCAAATAATCCTATAAAATATATTGATCCGGACGGAAATGATTCCTATCCAAAGGCTTGTTTTTTAGGATCTTTTCTTATGGGGCATTCAAGTCCTTCTTCACCCGAAACTTCCGAAAAACCTGAAAAACAAGAGGTGTCTCTAAAAGATATATTAATCGATATTGATTAAAAGAGGGACGGTGTTTTAAATTTGTTAAATTCTTTGGAAAAGTTGTGGAATATTTTTATTATACTTTCGTATTTGGCTAAATGTGCAAGTGAATGACGGGAAAAAATAAAAAGGTGCCAGGTTGACGCTTTGACGCTTTCAGATTTTGTTGATTGGAATTTGAGAAAAAGTAAAAATTTACACAATTTTCTTGATTTATTTTTGATATTTGAGTAAAATGTCATATGGGAAAAATTATGATAAATAAAGGGAAAAAAATAAAGGGTTATGAGTAATATTATTAAGAACAACAAAGAGTATTTTAAATGGTTGAAACAACTAAAAGAAAAAATTCGTTTAGTTCAAATTAAAGCTGCTGTTAAAGTAAATACCGAATTGCTAAATTTCTACTGGGAACTTGGCAAAGAAATTGTTGAAAAACAAAAAAGAACGAAGTGGGGAAGCGGATTTCTAAAACAATTAAGTAAAGATTTAATAAATGAATTTCCTGATATGAAAGGTTTTTCTTATAGGAATATTAAATATGTTAGACAGTGGTATTCATTTTGGAATGATAATTTCTCAATTTGGCAACAAGCTGTTGCCCAAACTGCTGAGAAGAAAAGGCAACAAGTTGTTTCCCTAATTACACAAATTCCATGGGGACACAATATAGTTATAATTTCAAAATGTAAATACTGGATTCCTAATCAGGTCAGGAATGACATATTACTCTTGTCATCCTCGGGGGATCCGTTTATTTGAAGTTTGGAATTTAGCGTTTGGAGTTTGAAGTTTGAAATACTTTTGACTAACTTTGAGATTCCTACGGGAACATTCTCAAATCATAAAGTATCAGGACGCATTTTTCACTTTGTTCAAAGTAACATCCCTAATGTGGGACTTTGTCCCTGACTTCGTCACTTTTGACTATTATAAAGGAGTGGATATGAAGAATTTCAAAACGAAATTAAAAATGATCAAGAATATCACGGAAATTGTAATGGGTAGTCTTTTAACAATAAGCTTTTCTTTAAGTTGTGTTAATAATAATACAATGATGATGCCGACGGGACTGAAAGAAAGGATTACACAGTATTACGATCATGTGGTAAAAAAAAATTGGAGAGGGGCATATAGTTATAATACTGATGATTTCAAAAAAAAGGTTACCCTTGACCAATATAAAAAGGTAATGGAAAAATACACCGAAGATTGGAATCTTTCAAGGATAGAATTATCCCATATTACGAAGAAAGAGGGTTATTATAAGATCGTTGGTGAATGGAATGGGGAATATAAAGGTAAAGATGCAAAGATCTATAGGCAAACCGCATGGGAAAAAGAAGAAGGTAAATGGAAGGTCTTCGATGAAGGGCTAAGGGGTTATTTCGTTTTTCCAATTATAGATGAGAGGAAATGAGCATTTAACCTCACAATGAATAATAATATTTTATTTAACAAAAATCAAGAGAATATTGTAAAAAATGTGATCAAATTAATAAGATAATGAAAATAAAGATTGAAAACCGTCAAAATATTTTACAAAAAGCCCTTTACAAATTTTTAAAAAATGTTATAATAAAAATATGAAAAAGGAAAATGAATTTGGCTTTGCTATTCATGAAATAAAGAACAAATTACAAGTATTGATATTAAATTCGGAAGTATTGGAAAGATATTTAATAAAAATGAATATATCCGATGAAAATGTTCTAAAATTTACCAATAGAATGAAGGAAGAATCTATGGACCTTTATAGATTTATCTTGGATATATCATATATTTTCAAGAAAGCGAACAATATTGAAGAATTTTCACTTAATGAACTATTGAATGAGCTTATTGATATATACAATAGCTTAATTGATGCAAAGAAGATCAAGATAATAAAAAATTATGACCCGAAGATCAAAGAAGTATCACAGGATAAAAAAAAGTTAAATATCATCATTGGGAATATTTTAAAAAATTCACTTGATCTTAAAACCAAAAAGAATGAAATAACCATTAGAACAGAAAAACAAATGAATACAATTAGGGTTACAATTACTAATTATGGTGAAAAGATAAATGAAAAATTGAAAAAGAATATCTTTGAAGCAGGTTTCTCTACAAAGGAAGAGGGCACCGGGCTTGGACTTTATATTGTAAAGGAACTGATAGAACAATTAAACGGGAGCATTGATATTGAATCAACTGGGGACAGCACAAGTTTTGTTCTTACTTTTCCTGACAAACTTAAAAACAAATGAAAAAAATACTCGTAGTTGAGGACGATAAGAACCTTAGAGATACGATCATTGACTTTTTCAATATGAAAGGTGAATATGTAAATGGTTCGGATAATGTGAATGATGCTCTAAAGCTTGTTAAACAACATGATTATGAGATCGTTATTACTGACTTGAACTTAAAGAACAGTAATGGACTCGAGCTTATAAAAATCTTGAAAACTACAAGAAAGAGTATTGAGATCATAGTCATTACCGGTATTGCTTCCATTGATATTGCCATTAATGCCATAAAATTAGGCGCTTTCCAATACCTTACAAAGCCCTTTAAACTGGATGAGATAGAGGTTTTTGTGGAAAAGGCATATGAAAAACTGGGATTGGAAAGAGAAATAAAGTCATTAAAGAGCAAACTTATTGAAAAATATAATTTCAGTAATATAATTTACAAATCCGAAAAGATGAATAATATTGTTGATCAGGTAAAACAAATAGCACCCACTGTTGCAAATGTGTTAATATTAGGTGAATCAGGAGTTGGGAAGGAACTTATTGCCCAGGCGATACATTATAATTCAAACTTTAAGAATGGACCATTTGTTCCCATAAATTGTTCTGCATTTCCCGAAACATTGTTGGAATCCGAACTTTTTGGATATGAAAAAGGTGCATTTACAGGTGCTCAGACATCGAGAAAAGGGAAATTTCAATTAGCAGAAGGCGGCACACTGTTCTTAGATGAGATCGGGGATATTTCTCTTTTGACACAGGTTAAATTATTAAGATTTTTAGAAAAAAAAGAGGTCATGCCCGTTGGTTCCAATAAGGTCATTACTATTAATACCCGCCTTGTTTTCGCAACAAATAAAGACCTTGAAAAACTCGTTAATGAGGGAAAATTCCGGGAAGATTTTTACTATAGGATCAATGTGGTAAAGATCATTATTCCACCCCTCAGAGATAGAAAAGATGATATCATAGCATTGGCTAATTATAATATTATCCAATTTTGCAGACAATATCAAAAACCGCTGATGACTATAGATAAAGACGCATTAAAAGCATTATTGGATTATACTTGGCCCGGGAATGTCAGAGAGTTGAAAAATGTGATGGAGCATATTGTTATCTTCAATAACAAAGATAGTATTAATATTGAAAATATTCCCGTGAATATAAGAGCAAATGAAACCATAAAAAAAACTTTACCGCGAATTGATGAAGGATTTCTGGTAGATCGCTCGATGGAAGAAATTGAAAAAATGACAATAATTTCCAATTTAAAAAAGTACAAAAATAATACAAAAGTTGCAAAAGTATTAGGAATGTCCAGGGCATCACTGATTAATAAAATAAAAAAATACAATATCAATAAGGAGGAGATATGAATTTTATTCCAAAGTGGTTGGGTTGGATCGAAGTAATTTCCGGTTCAATGTTTTCGGGAAAGTCTGAAGAGCTCATTAGAAGATTAAGACGCGCGCAAATTGCAAAAAAGAATATTCTAATATTTAAACCCGAGATAGATAATAGATATGATGATGCTTATGTAGTATCTCATTCGGCACAAAAAATAAACGCTATTCCTGTTAAGAGCTCAAAAGATATTCTTGAACACCTAACAGATGATGTTGAAGTCGTTGGTATTGATGAAGCCCAATTCTTGGATGATGGTCTCATTGATGTTGTTAATGACTTAGCCGATAAAAAAGTGCGAATTATTATTGCAGGTTTAGATCAAGACTATTTAGGCAATCCCTTTGGAATAATGCCGCTACTTCTTGCTATTGCTGATGATGTTGTAAAAACCCAGGCAATATGTGTAAAATGCGGCGCTCCGGCTACCAAGAGTTTGAGGATAGTTGAAAGCCATGACCAGATCCTTGTGGGAGCAGAAAATATATATCAACCGGTATGTCGCGACTGTTTTAATAAATATAAAGATAAATCATAATGTCCTTTTTGTTGTCTTAAAAAAAGATATGTAAAAAAAATATGTATTGTTCAAAGCGAAATAATACTATTGCACTATATAATGCCGAGATTTATAGAGGAGGCTCCTTATGGTAGAAGATTATAATATTCCTGACTATGTAAATACTGCACTTTCCGGTTCTGCTACTGATTTCATAGTAAAAGCAAAGCGGAAAAATTCGTTGGGAGGATTTTTTGCATCACTTATCTTCAGTATAGTATGGTTGGGTATATCAGGGACCATGTTGTTTATCATTTTGGCACCTCTTCTATCTGGAAGGAATGTTCCAATTACCGTGAATGGGGTGCATAAAATAGGTAATTTACACAATCTCGGTCCTGTAATAGTTCCCGTTGTTATGCTGTCCGTATTTGTTCTTATCGGTCTTTTAATTCTTTTCGCGGGACTTGCTTCAGCATTTCGAAAGGGGGATTATTTTGCCGGTTCAAAGGATTTTTTATATATTATTAATTCCAAAGGTCTGAGAAAGATCGATTGGGAACAATTTTCAGGGGATATTCAATTAAAAGGAAATGGGGAGAACGGTACCATAATCCTTGGGATGCGGACAGGCCGAATGAACCGTTCATCAAATAGTAATAGGAGCTATTATGTCCCCAATAAAATACAAATGGTAGGGATACCCAATTCTTTTTCCATTCAGGATCTATTAACAAGGCGGATAAAGGAGAATGATCCCACACCAAGGCGATAAAGCTCCAGTCGCCACTTTGTGGCTCTGAATGACAGGAAATAAGTGAAGAGTCGAAAAAAGCAGTGGGATGGGAGAATGGGTAAATGGGTGTATGAGTGTATGAGTAGATGAGTGTATGAGTAGATGAGTAAATGGGTGTATGAGTATATGAGTAGATGAGTAAATGAGTGTATGAGTATATGAGTAAATGAGTGTATGAGTATATGAGTGTATGAGTATATGAGGGAATGGGTGTATGAGTATATGAGTAAATGGGTTTATGAGTGTATGAGTAGATGGGTTTATGAGTGTATGAGTAGATGGGTTTATGAGTGTATGAGTAGATGAGGGAATGGGTGTATGAGTAGATG
>JAGGYO010000321.1 GCA_021162505.1 bacterium | reverse complement strand
ATCCTGGAATTCTCTTGCCTGTCTAATGGTTACGCCCTTTCACACTAGTTAAATAAATACCGCCCGGTGTAAGCCGGGCGGTATTTATTCTTTTCTGTAAAAACATAAGAATCAGATTGGAAAAATTTACGAATATTGAGAATTATTTTCTTTTAAGATTTTTATTAGTATTTTCTAAATGGCTATAAGCCCGATTACTTTTTGAATCCCAATATTGTATTGATTTCTTAAAATATTCAGATGCCTTACTAAATTCTCTTTTACGAAAATAATGGTAACCTACTTGATCATATTTTTCTGCGATATATGAGTTATTATTCATATAGTAATGATTAAAAACGATTGAATCATATTTCTGCATAATTTCATTTGAAGTAACTTTATCCAAGATTTTTCTTAAATTAGCAATAACTTCCGGAAATTCAGAATAGGTTTTAATTCCACTTTTAACAGCACCGGTATAAAATGATTCAATATTTTGAAGCTCCAGCCCTTTTTTTATATTAGATACAGATTCATCGTATTTTTTAACACTCCAATAAAATTCTCCAAGACTAAAATAAGCATCTTGTGGAAAGGGATGAAGACTAATTGCTTTTTTATATGCTTGTTCAGCTTTTTCATTATCGATTTTTTTATAAAGATGAGCCATATTGAGATATACAAGATGATCTTCATCCGGATTTTTTAATAGAACTTTTTTCAGGGTTTTTATTGCTTTTTGATTCTCTCCTGATTTTGCATATGCAACTGCTAGATTAATATATGCCTCACTATAATCGGGATCGAAATTAATTGCCTTATTATAATAAATTATAGCTTCAGGGATTCTTTCTTCATTTAGTTGTCGTGTGGCAAAATCAAAAAGTATTGTTGCTTCGGATAGCTTTCCAGTATCAATACGATTTCTCAATAATATTGTATCAGCCTTTTCCATATATATGATACTGAGTATAGTACAGATTATTAAAAAAAGTATTGCAGAAATTATTTTAGATTCTAATGTTATTTTATCGTTTTTCTTATTCATGATGGAGTACAAGAGTAACCTTTTTATCTTGTTTTTTTAAAGTATTATACAGAGTAACAGCGTCACGATTCTTTAAAATTAAAATCTGTATCATTTTTTTCTTATCTTGATTCACGGTAAATTGCATTTTCTCCTTTCTGGCTAATCCGTTACCACCTTTACCGGTTTCTCCACTTCCCAATATAAGAATATCATTGGTAATACTTTTAATTTTAATTAGATCGACATATCGGAAAAAAGATTTTTTATCGACTAATCTAAATAATCCATTGTCAAAGAACATAACATCAAAATACGGTATGGGAATCCCTTTGTAAATAATAATATTCTTAGCGTTATAAACGATATTCTTCCTCCAAAAAATCCCACAAGATATGAGTTGAATAACAACTAAAATTAATAAAAAGAATTTAATGATTTTATAAGTAGATAAATGAAAAATTATAAAAAATATACTGAATACAATAATAGTTATTATAATTGAATTTAATCTTACAAATTTCTCGGTTAATATTGAACTAAAATAAAGGAAAATAATAGCAAACACTAATTCAAGAAATAATAAAGATAACGGATTCTTAAAGTATCCTGAGATTTTCTTTTGCCTTAAGTTCCAGCCATTATGAATTATTTTTCCATTCTCAATTATAAAAAAAATCAATATTAATCCAATCACAGCTCCCAGTATATCTTTGGCGATATCACCCAGGTCAAACACGCGATTAGTCATATTAAGCTGAAAAAACTCATCGCTCGTGGATATTATCATAGTGGCTAAAAATGTATAAATAATAATTTTTGCAGGAGCTATTTTTTTTGAACTCAAATACCGGTACATTAAATATGAAAGTAATGTGTATGCAATATAATGCCAGTTGTTTTGAATATCATAAATTGGATTTCCTAAATAAAAATCAGAAATATTTTGTCCAATAAAGATAATTAATAAAATAAATGTTGCTGAAAAAATCCTGAACAAATTTATATATTTAATTGATATTAAAGTGATAACTATCAGGAAAATAAAAAAACATAATGGTACTAATTTTATATCACATCCCAGAACCTCGAATGCTAATTCAGAAATCTCACCTATTAAAGGTTGCAAATAATATTTACACATAATAAAGGGAGCACTGAAAATAATTACAATATATGCAACTAACTGATTCCTTTCCGAAAATAATATTTCTTTCAAAAATTCTCCAAATTTTTTTATATTTTATTTCCCAAATTTGGAAATTAATAAAAAGTTGTCATTATTTTTTTATTTTCCAATCTTTTTAAAGAGTAAAGTTGATATTATCTAATTATAATAAATACTTCTTGTAGGAAATATAATGTCCCTGTTTGCCGGTTTTTTTGTAGTGTTAATTCTCTGAATTGACCGCAGGAACTGAAAAGATTATTGAAATTTTTTATCAGAAAATGATTTGACAGGTTCAGCCCAAAATTTAACTAATGACGTTGCAGGGGAAAGTAGATATATTTGCTGTTCTTAAAATAAATTTATAAGTGGATTTTAAATGAAAAAAATTGTTAATATCGGAAACTAAATTGAACTATTACTATCGACTTTTAAGGTTTCTCATCCTAAACCGTTAATATCGAATTTATGAATTTTTAATTTTTAACCAAATTTTTTTAAGGAGTTTTTTATGAAAAAGGTAATAATTTTTATATTAGTACTAATGTTCACTGCAAGTTGGGTATTTGCAGGAACGGCTGTACAAGCAGAAAAAACTGTACCAATTCAAACAGAAAAAGCCGCACCAATTCAGTATGATCCTTCTAATTATCCGGCACCTGAAAGACAAGGTGGGGAAACAATTGCTGATGCCACTGTTATCGGGTCATTGCCTTATAATGATGCAGGAACTACTGTTGGATACGTGGATGATTATGATGAAGTTTGTCCTTATACAGGCAGCACATCACCTGATGTTGTGTATTCTTTTACACCGGCAGGAGATGTAACAAATGGTTTTGTTTCACTATGTGGTGATACAGATTACGACTCAAAACTTTACATTTATGAAAACGCAGTTACTCCTGGAGCTCCGTTTGCCTGTAATGATGATACATGTGTAAGTGCATTGGGTCAAAGTTTTGTTTCAGAATTAACCGGTCTTACATTTGTCGGTGGTAATACTTATTACATCGTGGTAGATGGTTATGGTGGTGGAAGTGGTAATTATGAAATTGATATTACTGGTGAAGGTGGTGGAACTACTTTT
>JAGGYO010000248.1 GCA_021162505.1 bacterium | reverse complement strand
TAGAAGTTCAATAATTTTATCATACTCCCCCTGCCGTCTTATATCACCTTCATGATTTTTTCGCTCCGCAATAGCAATATCCAGGGGTGTCCGACCTTTCTCATCTTTAATATTTGGATTTGCACCCCTTTTTAATAAAATTTCACATGCCTCGCAGTGTCTTCTAAATACTGAATTAAAAAGAGGGGTCCAGGTTGTCTCAGGAAAGCCACCTGAAATCTTTGCACCGCTGTCCAATAAAAGTATAATTGCAGCTAACTGACCATTTTGAGCAGCCCTGTTCAGTGGTGTCATTCCGTGTTGATCCTTGATTTCTGCATTCGCACCTTTTTCAAGCAGTAATTTTACAATTTCATTATATCCCTGTGACGAAGCTCTATGGAGTGCAGTATTCTGAGTATATATTACTTTGTTAACATCATCCATCTCAAGCCGTTTTTTTACAGCTTCAATATCATTTCTACGGACTGCATAGAAAAGTTCATCGGTCTCAGTAATTTCACCATTAATCGTATTGACAATGAATACCGATTCCCTTAGAGCAAGACCGATGTACAATCGGTATATGCCTTTTTCCTGGGTCTTTTCCATATGACACCAGTCCTCAGGCTTATTTGACAGTCCAAATGCCCAGCCACCAGCTTCATTAAATAGATGTATCTTGAATTTCTTCTTGTTACCGTTCTGTTCGATATACAGGTATGATCTGATCCATGTAAAAAGCTTTCTCATTCCAAGTGAAGGGCCGGAATTTATTGTGATTATTTCCAAATAATAATGCACCGGGCCTTCCTCAGTCTGAAATGTTTGTTTTTCATTTACATCTCTTGCTCTACATCCAAAGCAAGTGATCATAAATAGGAGAAACAGAAACTGAAATAACTTTCTTTTCATCATCAACCTATTTTCCGACGATTGACTTAATCTGGTCCCAAACATGTTTTGAACGCATATTTGAATGATGACTGCCCGGCAAGAAAAAGCCTTTAGTCTTCACTTCAATATTAATTGCCGAATTCATCCTGCTGCCATAATTCCCAATGGAAAAAGAAACAAGATAAATGCAAATAAAAAAAATCCCCTCATTTCTTTCCTCCTATAATATAGGGATAAATTTTTCCCAATTTACCATTCTATTATAAATCTTTTTATTCTAAAAATCAAGCACAATATATCCATGAAATATTGGCGGAATAAAATCTAAAACTGTCATACTGTCAACCTCGTAAATACACGATCGCCGGGGGCAACCTGTCCTTTTTTTTGAAAATATGCTAAAATACATAAAGCGAGGTATGTAAATGGAAAAATTATATCCAGATTCAAAGGTTGAGGTCCACGGATTTGAGGCAAAATTTTATGATTTTTTATTAAATCTTATTAGTTTCGGTATTTATGGGAAATTTATTAAAAAAGCCATTGGTAAAATGGATATTTCGCCTTCTGACAAGATACTTGATCTTGGCTGCGGAAGCGGGAAAAATGATCTACTAATGAGAAAATATTTAAATGAGGGTTTCATTGTGGGACTTGACATTGGCGATGATATGATAAAGGTTTTTAAAAAAAGAACAAAAAATATCAATAATATTGACCTTATTAAAAACAGAATTGATAAATCCTTTAATATTTATAAAAATAATGGTACCTATACATTGGAAAATAATGAAGATAAAATACTTTTCAACAAAGCATTTATCTCTTTTGTTATCCACGGTTTGCCGCAGGAGAGCAGATTAGAGGTCATAAAGAATGCTTATAATAATCTTGAAACAGGCGGTAAATTTTTTATATTGGATTATACCCAAAGACCATTAAAAGAAAATCCACGATCCTTTCAAATACTATTTAAAAAAGTGGAATGCAAATATGCTTTTGATTATATTGAGAGGGATATTGAAAAGGACTTGAAAGATATTGGATTTACGGATATTCAGAAAAAGACCTTTTTTAAAGGTAGCATCAATTTATTGAGCGGATTAAAAAAGTAAATACTTTTCGAACCAATCTAACCACCGTCCCTAATATCTGAACTTATCATAAGGGTTAAATTTGCCGTTCTCATATTTATATATTGTAAAATATTTTCCGTCAAAATTAATAGTATAAAATGTTTTATCAATATAATATAACCTACCCAAGTCCCTATTATATGTTAACACAATATTTCCATCAAAGTCCAAAACATTGACCTTATCATATCCCACATAATTAACAATATATTTTGAGCCAACGGGATAGAAATAGTAAGAAAAGTATTCCCTTCCATTTCGACTGGATTTTTTTAAAGGGAATTCTATTAATTTATTGTTTCTAATAATATAATATCTATCGTCTTTATAAAATTTTAACAACTGTTTGGGGAAATGATGCTTTCTTGACAGCAATAAATGTCCATTTTCATCATAAAGGTTCTTTCCATCTGAATAATAGATAGTATTTCCAATTGTTACTTCATGTATTTTTTTATTCTTGAAAATTAGTTGCTCATTAATCTTTACCAAGATCATCGTATTTTTCAATTGATAAACATTACCATTTCTTCCTTTAATTATAATATCCCAATATCTGTCAGTAATGTGTTTGATCTTACAGATCTCTTCTAACGAGAAATCCTTTAGGTCTAATTTATACAGAGTTTTGTCTTTTTCAAAATATATCTTTTTTGCTGAAATATCTTTATTTCCATAAAAAAGAT
>JAGGYO010000114.1 GCA_021162505.1 bacterium | reverse complement strand
GGATTGTTTCATATATTGGTGTTTTTATATTAGGTATAATATTTTCTCCCTTACTTGTTTCATTTTTTCATAAAACCGGTTATTTTATCAATGTTATAAAATCAAGAGAAACTCTTGAGATATTAAGAAACGAAAATAAGAAACTAAAAGAAAAAGTTAATTCAATTGAGAAAAATGGGATAATAATAAAAAACATAACACCTATTCTTGAGATTGGCATGTTAAAAGTAGATTTTGAAATTACAAGATATTATGATTTTTTTCTTAAAAGAGATAAAAAGGATCAAGAATTTAATGCGGTTGATAGTAAGAAGGAAGCTCAACTCCGGTTTATTGGTGGTTTTAGGTCAAAATTTACTGCAAAATACGGTATTGATCTGACCAAAATAAAGATTGAGCTTGATGAGGAAAGGAAGATCATCTATGTTTCCAATTTCGAGCCCAAGATGAGCGGATTAGCGGATTTTGCCAAGGATGAGTGGCTTGGTGCAAATGTTCTAGAAAAGACACCTAACATTCTGGATAAAACCCTTAGTCAATGGTCAATAAAGGAAAATCATAAGAACCTGGATGAGGTGAAAGAGCTCTTTAGAAAACTTTTTGATAATAATAGAGCAGAGGAGCTAAGGAAAATAGGATTTCTGAAAGAACCTTTGAAAAAACAAGCATTGGAAATGATAAAACTACTTTTGGGAAGAACAAGTTGGGAAATAAAAGAACTGGATAGCATTAGGGGAAAGGAGATAAGATACTTATTAAATAGAGATAAATCGGGGGAAATATGAAAAAATGGTTGGCTAAGGTACTTGGGGAGATAATTCCTTTTAAAAAAATGTAAATGGGCAAAAAGACAAATAATTTCATATTAACAATTAGTTTATGGACAATAATGTGGCTCATATATTATGCTTTTCGAAATTTATTTAAACTTCATCTATCATTTGGCTATTTACTTTTTTTTATCATAGGTAATATTACAGTGATAATATCAGCATTTAAACAAAAATCTAATATTGGTGGCAAATATAAAACAATCATTATATGGAATATTATCAGTATATTAATAGGAATATTTTCTTCATTTAGTGTAGTGATATTCCCAAGAGAAGCATATAGTTTAATAATATTTTTTGGGTTATCTGTTATTATTGCTATTATTATACTCTCAATGTATTTTACCATGCCTAAAGAGCAAAGGCAAATCAGACTATTATTTAAAATACTTTTGATAATAATCATTGTATTAGGTGTATTAGGTTGGTTGGTTGCTTTAATTGCACTAATGCAAGGTTGATTTTAGAAAACAAGAAGATGAGATTCCTACGCAATTTTCAATTGCTCTGAATGACTGAGGAATCTGAATTCCTGCCTTTACAGGAATGACGGGTAAAAACATTTTGTCTAATGTTGTTTTTCCCTTTAAAAAGTCCAACCTGTCTGTGTGCCGTATGACGCATTGGTAGCTATGTTGAGATACCAGACAAAATATTGCTTTTTTCTAAAGAAAGTTGTATAATTCACAAGATGGAGGAGGTAATGAAAAAATCAGTTACTCTATTTTTTTTGATCATATTATTTGTATTTTCTGCTAATGTGTTTTCTGATACCACAGAAGCAAAATCGGCTGTGGCGGTGATTGATCTTCAAGCAAAAAAAGGGGTATCTGCTGATGTTGCTTCAATGCTCTCTGACTATCTTAGATCTAAACTTTTAAATACGAATAAATACATAATGGTAACCAGAGAAAACATGAATTTAATATTAAAAGAACAGGATTTTCAGCGATCAGGGTGCACAAGTCAGGAATGTATTGTCCAAATAGGAAAAATGCTCGGTGTCTCAAAGATATTTACAGGGTCACTAGGAATGATTGGAAGTGTTTATGTTTTAAATATCAAGATGTTAAACATTGAAACAGGACAAATTGAAAAAGCAGAATCGGACCAGGCAAAAAGCGAGGAAGACCTCCTTGCATCAGTGGAGAAGATCGTTGCAAAGATAAGTGGAAAGATATATGTTCCGCAATATACAAAAACAGAACAAGGGTCTGCTAATACCCAACTTAAACCTAAAAACTTCATAGAAAACAGAAAAGGACACTATTATATGAATCGAGTGCAGATGAGTTCCAAGGAGCTTGATAATATACTCCGTTTAAATCCTCTAACCAAGGAGCTGATGATAAAACAAAGCAAAAGAACCAAATTAGGTTCTTTTGTTTTCTTGCCCATTGCGATTGTTTCTTTGGGTTTTTTAATTCCGAATTTGGCTAAAGCTTTAGACGATACCTCACCGGGTGATGAATACTATATACCAGACGATGAAAAAAGCAAAGCAAAAAGGGTAGCGATAGTTTCCGGCATTATATATATGGTTTCTGGGGTGACGGCAGGGATGCTTATCGGATATGGTAAATCTGTTACTGTTGATAAAGCTGTAAAAATTTACAATAAAAGCCTGAGTTTAAGAGAAAAGGATGGTGTTTTGATCTTTTCGTTTACGAGGAAATTTTAAGAAAAAGAGGGGCGAAGTTACAAAAAGACATTATCTAACTTTTTCTCCATTTAAAATTCTGGTCAAGATTTCAGGAATAGGTATTAATTTCCCATCTGTATTGATGACGGTATGTACTGTTTCACCCTTTGCAAGGATCCCTCGATCATCTTTTATATTATATGAAAATATCATTTTATATTTATCATGGCTTTTAACAATGGTCTCAATTTCACATGGCTCATCATAAAATACGGGCTTTTTGAATTCAATATTTGCTCTTGCGACCGGCAGCAGATATCCCATTTTTTCAAATTCCTTATAAGATAAACCGGATAGACGCATAAGCTCGGTTCTGCCATATTCAAATAATTTAAGATAATTTCCGTTATAGAGTACTCCCATAGGGTCGCAATCCCCATAAAGCGGTCGAAAGGCATTAATACTTTTTATTTGTTTCAATCCTCTTTCTCCAATAGTTCAGGGTGTCTTCCAGTGTTTGTTTGAATGGAATCTCGGGTTTCCATCCTGTTTTTTCTCTGAATTTTGTGCTGTCCCCGTGCAAGATCAGAACATCGGAAGGTCTCATTCTCTCAGGATCTTGAACGACCTTTATTTTCTTATTGGAGAGTGATAGTAAACTATCTAGAATGTCGCCGATCTTATGGGTCTCATCGGATGCAATATTATAAACTTCACCCGGTTCACATTTATCGGTAGCGATCCAATATCCCCTGACTATATCTCGTACATCCGTAAAATCCCTTTTAGCATCAAGATTACCGACTTTAATGACCGGTGGTTTAAGGTCCTTTTCAATAAGTGCTATTTGTTTGCAGAATGTGGAAATTACAAAAACCTCACCTCTTCTTGGTCCGGTGTGATTGAATGTTCTTGTTCTTATAGCTTTTATTCCATAACTCTGATGATATTGATATCCCAAATAATCCTGTGCGATCTTTGAAACGGCATAAGGCGACAGCGGTCTCAGCGGATTTGTTTCCTTTATGGGAACTTCATCTTCATGGACCAGCCCATATTCCTCGGAGGAGCAGGCTATTTGAATAACGGTATCATCAATGAGGTGATGTTGTCTTATAGCTTCAAAAATATTGACCTGGCCTATAATATTGGTATTCAGTGTTTCCGATGGTGCTTTCCATGATGTAGGTACAAAAGATTGTGCCGCCAAATGAAATATTTTATTGGGTTGTATCTCTTGAATAAACCTGTTCACAGCAGTGCTGTCTTTTATGTCCACATCGTAGAATTTTACTTTTCCAAGTAAGTGAATAATATTTTCATCTCTTGATCTCCATCTTTTAAAACCATAGAGATCAACATCTTTGAAATTTGCTAAAATATAATCTGCCAAATGACTGCCAGCAAAACCGGTAACACCGGTTATTAATACCTTCATATATAACCTCCGAAGAAACATTATACCATAAAAAGAAAATTTTACAAAAATATCAGATCATGTTTTGAATATTGTTCTGAGTACATATTTTCATGAGCATCATTAATAGAATGTGAAGAGTGTCCTTCAATATGATTGTGATATTTTTACAACCCAGACAGCTTAACTGCAATTACTGAGGAACCAGAAGACAAATTGACAATTGAGGCCCATCTCCATTTTAGTTGACCGATATAAGAAGAAAATCCTGGTTACCGTTGAGAAAAAAGCAGTTTATATAGTGAGATTATATTTAGTCATTCCTGCGAAGGCAGGAATCCAGAAAACCAAAAAAATGGATTATCGGGTCAAGCCCGATAATGACGGAAAATAAATGAATTGAAAAAATGAGATTGCTACATTTCGGAGCCAAGTAATCTTCGGAGCCAGGCAAATAAATTTTGTGTCAGGACGCACCTAAGCATCCGAGGCACTATTCGGAGTCAGGCACGCAAGTGAGCCAGGCACATCTTTCTGGATGACTTTTTTACTCTCAGTGTGCTCTGAGTGCTCGGTGGTTATTCCATTTAACTTTGATTTTATTAAATTTTACAAATTCTTATCCACTTGTTTCAGGTTATAGCCAAAATCATTTTGTAAATGCGTAAAAAAATGTTAGAATACAAGATGAATAAATTTAACATAATAGCTCTAATATTGCCCGCTTTTTACCCATTGTTCTTTGGTACCATGGGTGGCATCCTATCTGAGCGTGTCGGAATAATAAATATTGCATTAGAGGGTTTTTTATTAACAGCTGCTTTTACCACAGGGGTAGTATATTATTTTACGCATAGTTTGATATTGTCCATGTTCCTGGGCTCATTGGCTTCGGGTTTTATGGGAATATTACATTGGTACTTTACCAAAAAGCTCAATTTGAACCATATAATCAGTGGTCTTGGGATTAATATTTTTGTTTCGGGTTTCACTATTTTTATGACATCTATGATATTTAATGAAAAAAGGACCTTTTCATTGAACTTTGAAGGGAATATATCATTTTTATTTTTCATTTTGTTCATAATAACTTTCATTTGTGTTTACATTTTTCTTTTCAGAACCAAATGGGGACTTCATTATAGAAGTGTTGGTGAAAATCCTTTTCAAGCCTTGACCATGGGAATAAAGATCAATAAGATAAGTTTTATGGGACTTTTTGCTTCAGGATTTATTACAGGCATCGGTGGGAGTTTTCTGGTCTTGCAATCGGGAACCTTTGTAAAAGATATTTCTTCCGGTCGCGGATATATTGCTCTTGCAGCTGTAATATTTGGCGGATGGAAACCTCTTGGCGCGACCATTGGAGCTTTGATTTTCGCATCTTTTGAATGGATCGCTATGGCATTTCAAGGAGGGAAAATACCCACCCAATTGATCTCCATGCTTCCATATCTCATTACAATAATTGCACTTGTAGGTGTTTTTAGAAAATCAATTCCTCCTGCGAATTTGGGTAAATAAGATGGAATACGGAAAATTAAAGATAATTGGCACGCCAATTGGAAATCTTAATGATGTATCTGATCTTATGATAAAGAACATAAAAGAGTGTGATATATTATTTTGCGAAGATACAAGGAAAACAATGAAGTTATTCAATAAGTTTAATATAAAAGGGATCGAGTTGAAAACCTTACGAGATGACAATGAACATCTAAAGGTGAAGAAAGTAATAACACTTTTGGAAAGTGGGTCAACAATTGGAATTGTTTCTGATGCGGGTATGCCCCTCATTTCCGATCCAGGATACAAAATTGTAAGAGAATGTGAGAGAATAGGAATAATGATCGATGTGTTCCATGGCCCCACCGCTGTTTTGGACGCTTTGATCAAATCGGGATTACCAACGGATAATTTTTGGTTCATTGGTTTTTTCCCTGCTAAAAAGAAGAAGAGAAGTGAAATATTGGATATTATATCGGAATATCCAATTACGCTGATCTTCTATGAATCACCATTCAGGATTAAGAAGATCCTTAAATATTTAAAGGAAAAATTAAAAAAAATGGATATTGCTGTTTGTCGTGAATTGACAAAAATACATGAAACCATAATACATACGGAACTTGAAAAATTAGAAATAAATGATATAATAGACAAGGGAGAATTTGTTGTGATATTAAGGAGACATAAATGAGAAAAGTTATTGCAATTATTTTACTGTTAGCCACCGTATTTTTTAATGGCTGCGGTTATATAAAAAGTGAAATTCAAGCCAATAAAAATAAAAAGAACATTTCCCAGGATGAAAAAAAAAATTTATACTTACTTACAATATTTGGCAAACATTCAGAAGTTAAGTCATACCTATTGAAGGAAACTTTAAAGGAAAGGCAATATTTTTCAAAATCTTTCTGGATGATGTATGATAACGATATTTCATCTTCAAGAAACAGTTTCTTCGTTAAAATATTGAAGCGTTATAGTTATGCAAAATTAAAATATAAACATATGATCACTTCCGGTGAAAATACTGATATGGGAAGAACCTATATTAAATACGGCAGGCCTACAGAAATAAATATTAATCCCATGGATATACAGCGTGAAGATTATCAACAGGTAGTCCAATGGCAATATAATTCACCCATACTTTTTAAGATCACCTTTAAAGATGAAAATGGTACCGGTGATTTCAGAATATTGGCTGATAAAAGTGACATTATCCCCGTTACCGGAGATTATTTTAGATATCGAACCTTGAAAGAAATTTTTGAATGGAGGACAGCACATGAGAAGTAAAATTTTTATTGTAATGGTATTTATTCTTGCCTTATCCTTTGCATATTCATTAGATATGAATTATTATATTGATACCAATGAGACGGGTCAAAGATTTGCCTCTTTCTATCTACATGGTGCTTTTTCAGAATTTACAGAAGCTCCCAATTATAAGTTAAGATTTTCATATACATTACTTGACAAAGATGGAAATATTCTTAAAAAAGATAGAGATTTTAAAGAGTTCAAGGGAACCGATATTAAAAAATCTAATATAAAATACTTTACCTCCTCTTCCTGGGCAAATATTAAGAACGGTGATTATACAATTAAGATCTCAGTTGTTGAATTGAATACACATAGCAGGAAAAAGATCTCTCAGAACTTCACGATTTCAGATAGCCCGTTCCTTGATAATGTTATTATTGGTACTAAGGGTGATAAGAATCTGAAACCGGGTAAAAATATATATTACGGACAAGATTTTGCCATGTTAACGAAGATAGACAATAATGATGTTTTAAAATGGAGTTTTAATGTAAAAAATGAAAAGGGTGATTCCGTTTATGAAATTAAATCAAGTACTACCGTTGAAAAGGGCGTCGTGAAATTATTTTCCGGCTATCTTAATACTTTTTCATTTGCAAAAGGAAATTATAAAGCCATTTTCCACATAGAAAAAGAAGGGAAAAAATTGGCTAATACCAGAGAATTTACCATTGCTTCACCAAAATTTGACTTACCAATTGATAATTACAAGCCCTTATATTTCAAAGGTAGAACTGTAAGAACAGCAGAAAAAAAGCGAGCTATTTATTATGAGGGAAGATTAATTGGAATATTGAATAGGCATGATTATATGTCTACATATTCCGGATTTGTAACATCAACATTTTATAAGGGAAGTTCAATTGTTGGTTTGATATACAGCAAAGCTGAACTGGATGATAATTTTTCAGCAACCCTATTAACGATTGAGTCGAAATTATATTTTAATAAAAAGAAAGAGATCGTTGGTTGGAAGATATTTTGTTATTCCAATAATAATAAGACAATATTTAACAGCATAGATGTGGATTTAGCAAATAATCCTCAATTTCCCACTATAATAAATACAGAGAATCCTATCCTTTCAGTATATAGGGAAAATAAAATTGAAAAACAATACGAAATTCCTCGTAGTTCTAATAATATTTATCCTTTTGTTACAGTAAATATTCCTAGCGAAGGTGGATATACTTTTGTAGAAACCTTTCTTCCAGTATTATATGAATATATACAGGAGATATTTAAGCCGAATTATTATCACAAAGGCAAATCCATAGTTATACTTCCCAATATAACAAATATATTTGCAATGTATATGAGCCCAAAGGAAATTATGAAAGGAAATTCTGGTATAGTATTAAATAATATTTCTGAAAATGTTGATAAAACATTTGTTCCTCTTTTTAATCTTAATACATATAAAAGAAATGATAAGCTTATTGGTTTTGAATGGACTAATGGGATTAAAGGCCATTTGATTGAAGAATAAAAGGGTAATAATCTTATCTTTTATTTCCCTCATATTTGTCTTGTTTACTTTACTATTTGAGCCCTGTTACTTTTTATGGTTCCCGCTTTTTTTCCTGGCAGTTTTCGCCATATGGGAAAATAAATACATATCAGTCACACTTTTGGTTATTTTAATACTCCCAATGATGTATTTTACCCGAGAATACTTACCATTGATCATTATATTCTTTGGCGTGATCACAAGCAGGGTACTGATTAAAAAAGTAGATCGAGAGTTTTCCCGTGAGTTGGAAGAGAGTCAGGAAGTAAAAAATGTACTATTACCCGAAAAAGAGAAATACTCAAATTTGATCATGACATATTCCGGTAAACGAGAAAATTATGATTTTTTACTGAAGAACTATCTTTATTTTATTAAAGAGAGCGGTGAAAAAAATATTTTTAAAAAATTGCTCTTTCTGTTTTCAAAATTTTTAAAGGGCACCGGCTATGTTCTATCTCGTGAAAAAGGTGCTTGGAAATTGTTTCAAAAATTCGGCAATTTCAAAGTGGATATAAAGAAATTTAATTTCGATTCGGGTATTATAAGAGAATTGCTACTATACAAGAAAATGGTCATTGTGGAAAATATTGATAAGGACTATAGATATAATATACTTCCCGGGATAAAAAATGTTAAATCTACTATTGCGTTCCCACTATTGATAAATTATAAAGTTGCCTATATTATTAAATGGGACTTTACAGAGGAAGCTGCTTTTGATTACCACCTTATCAAGCTATTACAAACTTTGATATTCATTGTATCCAATAAATTGAATATTGATAATTACTTGGCCGAATTAAAATACTTGGGGACTATTGATAGCTTAACACAACTGTATGATAGGACAGAGCTGCAACATAGACTATATTATCTGACAAAAAACCAGCGACAGTTCAACCTTTCACTTATTATGCTTGATATTGACGATTTTAAGGGCGTCAATGATACCTATGGTCATCTTTATGGGGATGTTGTATTAAAAGAGCTTTCCAAAATAATAAAGCAAAGTATTCGGCTATATGATGTTCCTTTTCGCTATGGCGGTGAGGAATTTGTAATCCTGCTTCCCGATACCATTCTTGAAGAGGCAAAAGTTGTCGGTGAGCGTATAAGAAAATCCGTCCAAAAAACAAAATTTATGGTGAAAGAAAAAAAGATACATATTACGATAACTTTAGGTATTTCTCAATTGGATAATGAACTATATACACCCAAGAAACTTATCAATGCTGCGGACAAAGCTCTTTATGAAGGGAAGGCAAAGGGGAAGAATATATGTGTCCTATACCAGAAAAAGTAAAAAAATCAATTGTTTTCGGTTCAGGTGGTGCGAGGGGACTTGCTCACTTAGGCGTTTGGAAGATATTAAATGAAATGGGATTAAAGGGTATTGATTTCATTGCCGGTACTTCCATGGGTGCAATTATTGGCGCCATGTACGCTCAGGATTTGGATGTAAATGATATCATAAAAAAGGTGTCTGCACTCAATAAAAGCGAATGGTTAAAATTTTTTCAACCCCATCTTCCCGTCGGTGGATTTATAAAAGGGGATAAAGCCCTAAGATATTTACATAATTTTATTCGAAAGAAAAATATTCAGGATTTAAAAATACCCTTTGGCTGTGCAGCATACAATTTCGAAAAATGCGAAATAGAGTTTTTTACACAGGGAAATTTATTTATGGCATTAAGAGCAAGTTTTTCTATTCCCATAATATTCGAACCCGCAAATATAGCAGATCATTTTTTTTTAGATGGTGGTTTGGGTGCTCCATTACCAATGAAGTATGCGGAAGAGAGGGGTGCTGCAAAGATCCTTGTTATAAATGTTGTGCAGAAACCCCAGTATAGAAGAGTTCATGACGAACTTTCACATAAACTTGCTTATAAGCTTAAGAAAAAGGATAATAATAAGCCAAAGTTGTTTGAAGTAGCAATGAGAAATATTTCTATTGTTGAATGGGAAGTTGTTCGTAAAGATATTGAAATAAGTAAACCAAAGTATCTGTTGGATATTGATACAAGTGAATATAATATGCTCGATTTTGCAAAAGCAAAGGAAATTATTATGTTGGGAGAGAACTATGCACTTAGAAATAGAGACATGCTTGAGGAATTTATAAATGAATAAGTTTAAAAAAAATATTATTTTTATTTTTCTACTATTGCCAATTTTTCTTTTCGCATATAAACCGAATACGGATATTTCAGTTTATATTGTTCATACAAATGATATTCATGGGCATATAAAACCATATAATGATGGTGATGGTGGTATGGCAAACTTATTTACAATTGTTAATGAGCTAAAAAATAACGGCAATTGTGATGTCTTGATCGATAGTGGCGACCTTATTCACAAAGGGAATTTCATCGATAAACGATCACACGGTGTTGCGACATTTAAAATATTCAATAAAATTGATTACGATATTTTCGTCCCTGGAAATAATGAATTAAAAGAGGATTATAAGTATTTTAAAAAATTTAAAAGGATTTTAAAAGCCCCCATGATTGGATTTAATATAGAAAAGAATAAAAAGTTAATTTGTGATTATCCTTATATAATAAAGGAAGTACATGGGATAAAGATCGCTTTTGTCGGTCTTTCCTTTGACGCAACGCCCAAATATGTCTTAAAAAAATTTCAAGGATGGGAAGGTATTGAATTTATCGATGTTAAAAAAGGACTGAGAAAATTGATAGATAAAATAAAAGATAATGTTGATCTGATAATTGTAATTTCTCATAACGGCATAGATTATGACGAATCCTTAATGAAGGATTTTCCAGAGGTAAAGGTCATTTTATCAGGACATGACCACCAAGAGACCCCCTTCCCTAAACAAAATGATATGGACCAACTCTTTGTAGAAACCGGCTGTTACCTTCATTATGCGGGATTAATGGAGCTGGTATTTGATCTATCAAAGAAAAAAATGATCGGTTATCATTATAGATTAGTAAATATAAATAAACAAAAGCCCAACAAATTAACAAAGACCATTAGAAAATACGATAAAAAATATAATAAAGACGGTAATAATATTGTCGGTTATCTCAATGAATCCCTCAATACATTTAAAAAATCAGCTGAGTTCACCGGTAAATCTCTGCTTTCGTTAACAAATTGTGATTGTGCCATAATGAATGACGGTACTGAAAGAGAGTATTTACCTTGTGGGAAAGTTACAAAAGAATGGATCTATATGAAATCACCCTATAACAATACCGTTGTTACTGTCAATATGAAATTGAAAGATTATAAGTCGTTGAAAGAAAAACTATCTAAATATCCAAATATTTATTTTTATGAAAATGAGAACATTAAAAAAGATGATGTATCAATTGCAATGGATTCTTATATAGGGACGATATTAAAAATGAAGTTCAATGATACAAAAATATCGATCCAGAATGCTCAAATTAAATATTTAGAAAAAAGTTTACCCCAAAAACAGTAAATGCTCAAGATAATTGCAAAAATCTCATTTATATTGCTGATCATTGTGTTCCTATTGATGTCATTTAATTTGTTTTTAATAAAATTGGCAAAACCTGGTAAAGCGGGATACCAATTAACCATACCAAATAGTGATACAGGATTTTTTCATAATAGTGGTATGCAATTTTATGATAAGAAATATGACGGTTATATTAGGATAAATAAAGAGGGTTTTAGAAATTCAATTACAAAAGGAAATGAGTACGCCAACGCCACATTTATTTTTGGAGATTCAATGCTTGATCTTCTTTATGCAAATAGGGTATTACCTAATTATTATCTTGAAAAGAAATATAATGAAAGGTTTATCAATGCTTCATGTATGTCCTATTCAAATATACAGGAATATTTATTATTCAAGAAGGTATATGAAAAGTATCATTTCAAGAGAGCAGTATTTTTTATATATGATGGGAATGATCCCATTGATAATTTTCACGAGAGTAATAGTTTACCTTCTATAAAAGGGAGCAATGGTAATTATATTGTGGAAAAGCCAAAAAGAACTAAGAAACAAACAATATTATGGCATTCTATTTTGTATTCAATTTATTTCGCAAAGAAATGCAATAAAATTCAAAATGATCCTGATTATTGGAACGATCAAATGTTCGGTTATGTTTATAAAATGAAAGATGAACATGAGATGTTTAACAAAACCGCATTCATTTTGGAAAAGATCATTGAATACGCAAAAACAAATAAAATTAACATTAAATTTTATATTCTTCCTAATATTATAGAAATGCCTAAGGAATATTCAAAAAGTACTTTGGAAAATTGGCAGAAAAATAATATTAATATGGAATCCATTAGAAAATATTTTCAAAAACTAAGAAATGATATGAGTACAACGATCGTTTCTCAGGGGATTGTATGTATTGATCTAACAGCGAAGATCAATGAACTATCAAGTGGGAAATTTTACAATAAAACGAATTATCATCTAACTCCCGAAGCGTTTAAAATACTAATTGATAAAGGTGTGATATATT
This sequence comes from bacterium, assembly GCA_021162505.1. Lineage (GTDB taxonomy): Bacteria > AUK180 > AUK180 > AUK180 > AUK180 > AUK180. The sequence goes on along the minus strand of JAGGYO010000114.1, from coordinate 198 downwards.
AGTCAAAAGTCGAAGGTCGGAAAGTCAAAAGTCCAAAAGAATGGTACTAAGTACTAAGTCATGGTTATTGGTACTAAGTGGAGAAACTAAATACTGGTTATTGGCAAAATGAAAGTGCATACCCTTTTTCTTCATTTTTTTCTTTGAAATTTCACTAATTTTGAACTCTATTTCTTTTATTATTTCTGACTTTTCATC
>JAGGYO010000185.1 GCA_021162505.1 bacterium | reverse complement strand
AGAGTGTCATGGAAAGATAAAAGGAAAAAGAAGAAAGAAGAATTCCAGTTATATGATAATAGATTAGAACATTTCAAATATCTCAGCATCATTAAGTTTTTTAATATACCTGAAGGCAACATAACTGTCTATGAAATAGTTCATGACGCCATACCGCTTACCGAATCACTCTCGGACTTCTTCTCAAAAAATCCAAATTCAAAATACAAAAATCTGCCAAATGAAAAATATCCATTGGGATTGGCTGGTGGCAATATAAAAATAAATCAGAATTATGAAAAATCTGCGTGGTTTTCTCTAAGAGATTGTGGATGGAATATAGGCGGATACTATTCACTAGAAGAAGAAAAAGATTTTATTAATATTAAAAAACTTAATGATGCTGAGATATTTGAAATGTTCTAATCTATTATCATATAACTGGAATTCTTCTTTCTTCTTTTTCCTTTTATCTTTCCATGACACTCTTTACATCTCATCATAGGCTTCAATTGTTTGTCAACTGGATGTATAACTATACCAATATTGTCCTGATTCAAAGGAACGCCACATATGTCACATTTTAACTTTAGCGCCATTTAAAAACACTTGATTATATATTTTATCTTATAAATAAAAACCTTTTGGTTTTACTTATACTCAATTAATTTTAATTTCTTTCCATCTAATACTCTTTTTTTCTACTAATTTCTTTATATTCTTTTGTTTATTACTTAAAGAAGATTTTCCTGTTTTAAATTCCATGAAAACTATTTCATTATCGTCAAATAATATCCCATCTATTGGATTTCCTAAAAATCTGAATTTTCTTGGATCACCTGGAAATATATTTTTTATCCATGGTATATAATTTTCAAGAAATTTGCCGTGTTTAACTGAAATACTAGTCTTATTGAATTTTTCCTTTTTATAAAGAGTTCTGTATTTTATAACCAATATCAATAAAAATAACAAAATTAAAATTAAAAACATATCGAAGAACATATTTTAATCACATATATTTGGCTTATTTTGATATGTACTGCATATATCATCTTTTAATTCATTTTGATCTACTTCTCCTTCTATCCTTATTGGAGCATTTAAATTATTTTTTCCTTTTATCAGTATTATCGGAACATATTGTATGTTATATTCCGCAGAAAACGATCGGAAAGTACTTACATCTATTTTTTCCACTATTATTTTCTTTCCAAACATATTAGCGATATTCTCAATTTCTGTGTTCTCGGAGCTATTCAGTTGATTTTTTGAATAAAAAAACATTACAGATGTTATATCATTGACAATAAAATTTTGCCTTTCTGCATCAGAAATCGGGCGCTCATAAACATTTTCATGACTAGTGCTCGATTTTTCCTCTGGTAATGCAAAATTCAGGGCGAATGTTATAGTTGAGCCAAAAAAAATTAATGCAACTAGAATTGATCCAAATTGTTTTGATGTTATTTCCATAAAATCACTAACAAGTTATATGAAATATTCCCACTGCATTTTTGTTTTCATTGAATTTTTCTATTGCAATTGGAGTTTTTTCCATAATTAATTCTTTTTTCTCATCCATAATTAATTTTTTAGCATCTTCAGTTATTCTTACTCTCCCAATTGTTCCTGTACCTATAATTATTAGACTGGAATCTTCTATAATAATTTTCTCTATATCGCTTCTCTTAATTATATGTGTACTCTCCTTAGTTTCCACTGAATTTCTGAATAATATCACGTCTTTATCATATTTTTTGCCATCTATTCTAATTGATCCGAAATCGAAGCTATTAATCTTCATTTTATCACCTAAATGGTAGCCCCGCCAGGATTTTCATTTGACACTTTCTTTTCAAACCAATTGGACTAAAGTTTTCTTTCCTAAAGTCCTTTCTTTTGTGAAAAGAAAGTCTTTTTCGAACCTGGGTCTGGAGGTCCAGGGCCTCCCATCCTTGGCCACTAGACTACGGGGCTATATGCATATAATTTGGTTAAGTCTTTAAAAAGCCTATTTTTTATTGATAAAACTTATATATTTAATATTACTATAAGTATTTGATAACATGAGTGTAGTAGTGGGAGCAGCGGCCTTGAGTGTAGTGGTATTTTCTTATATACGTGCATACAGATATCACAAGCACTCCAAGCAACTAAGAAACCATTATGAATCCTCATATGAAAAAGCTATAGATGAATATGAAAAATTTATGAAGTTGGGTGATTAAATATGCCAGTAATAGGAATGGATATAACATCAATTGAAGGTAAAAGAGGTAACGAAGCATCGAAAAACTTAAGAGTTGAAAATGGACCAAGAATAAAGAATGTAACCACTAAGAAAATAAATTCATTAGGAAAGGAGGTCTTAGATATTGATTTCGAATATGAATGCTTATACAGGGTATCTGAAAAGAAAAAACCATTCGCAAACATCACGATAAAAGGAAATGTTCTATTTTTAAGCGAAGACGTAAAGGAAATAATTAAAAAATGGAAAAAAGATAAGAAATTGGAGCAAAAGGTAGCTTTGCCTGTGTTGAACAATATAATAAGAAGATGCCTAACAAAAATAATAAACATATCAGAAGAACTAAAATTACCTCCACCGATAAGATTTCCCGTAGCAAAGCCCAGTGAATAATACGCTATGAAACGTCTTAATTTTAGCTGATAAGCGCTTAAATGGCTTGTTTTGTCTTTTTACAGTTTTATTTAGCTTGTTTTTGTGAGATTATTTTATAAGTCTCACATTTTTGTGTGTTTTAAATACATATTCTATAATATATATTTAATATAATATCTAATATAACATATACATTTAAAATCATATTATTTATTATATATATTATTATATAACTATAGTATTAGATTTATTAAAAAATATATATTATAATCACTTTGTTTCATTGTTTTTTGACATAGCTGTCTTGTAAAAGGATTTCCACTCGTTTGAAAGCTTTTCGAGATGGGAAGAAAAGGATAAAGATGGCTTCAAAATCATAAACCATCCTCTGTTCGGGTTTGAAGCATTTGATTCTCTTCTTCTTTCAATCAATCCCAATCTGACCATTTTTGGTATAATGATGTTATATAGCGTAGATGTGGGTATATTCTCATTTTCTATGAATTTTGACAGTGTTTTTTTATCTACACCCCTGGGGGTTTTCAGTAAAAGATGCATAACTTTTAGCGCATATTCATATGATTTTTCCTGATATTCTTTTGGGAAAACATGATTAATTATATCAGAAAGATCCCATCTTATATCAGAATCTATGTTTTTCCATTTTTGTCCTAAAACAGATGGGAAAAAAAGTGATTCTTTTGATTTTAATCTATTCTTATTTGGAGGTTCCAGAAAAATCACCTCAATAACGTTATGATATAAATATGATATAAGGGGTATATAAAAATTTGCATTGTTTGGTTGTTGAGTAGGGGTATTCACCCTAAAACATGGGGATAATTTAACAAATATAACAAAAAGTAGTGTTTTTTACGGATCTAGTGCATTGTAACGTTGTGTAGTTATTTTTTGACCTTTTTTTTATTTTTTTCTTCTTTCTTGTTTTCTTTTTTCTTCATTTCTTTTATCTTGTTATTTTCTCTTTCAAATTTGTTTATAATCCCCTCGAAATCATGAGCTATTTCCGCGCCATTTTCTGTTAAAAAAACCAATTTTATCCTGCCCCTCTTTTTAAATTGAACTAAACCCAGTTCTCTAAATTTATCAAGTACCTTTATTGTATGAGAATAAGTACAATCAACTCCCTTTGAGACCTGTGTGGCATATTTTGGACCATTTCCCCTTTTCAATAAAACTAACATTTCAACGGGCTTGTCCCTCAAAAAAAGATTATTGAAATCATTGCTTTCTTCCTTTTTCCCGTTTATTCTCACTTTTACACCCCACTAAATTATGTTCGTTTTTTTGATATTTATAAGTTAATACCTCTATTGTAATATATATATTCAAATATATTTTATGTTTTTTATTATTTATAATCTATATATTATTTTATATATATTGTTGTAAATGTTTTCTATTATGTTTTTCATTTTATATATATTATATAATATGTTT
>JAGGYO010000268.1 GCA_021162505.1 bacterium | reverse complement strand
TAATTAAAAAGATTCAGAATGATGAAATTTTATTTCATAGTTGAAAATTTAAAAGATTTTAACCCGTTTCTGCTCTGCGTGCTCTGTGGTTATTATATTGCTTTCTTCTCTGCGCTCTTTGTATCTCTGCGGTGAGATATTAATTTGATTGGATTATTCGCACCGGGTTCCTAATACAAAAACAATAAACCCCCGTTTATTGCAAAAATAATGAAACTATAAATTACTATATTCAAGATATTTACATTCACGGGAGCAATTTCAAGATGTGAGATCATTAATTTCTCCGTATATTTAGTATAATCCGTTTTTAATTCTTTGAAAAAGTACTTAATATTTTTCTTTTTGTTAAAACTGTACCTTGTAAAAAAATCATAAAAGATCCCCAGCATGGTGAATATTTTTATCCTTGGGAAACTGAAAAGAAAGTGTTTGATCTCATCTTTTTTAAAAATATGAAATATCAGAATGGATGATACTATCGTAATGAAAAGATAGACGGTCATATTTAAGATCAACTCCTTGCTCCTATAAAAAAGGTAAAGCAAAAGAAATAGTATGCTAAGATATAAAATGGTCGAAATAAGGATTTTTAGTGATCTTTTCCACATTATAAAAATGAACATTATAAAAAGGAGAATACTGTAAATAATGCGAAGTTCAAATGAATAAAAAATTGAAATAAATATTTCTAAAAAAAGGAATAAAGACAAAAATATTTTCATATCAAATGTTTATCTACAATATATTCTGCGATCCTTACGGCATTTGTAGCTGCTCCTACTCGAAGATTATCAGCAGAGATCACAGAAAAAAGTTCCTTTTTATTCTTTCCATACCTCATCCTTCCCACATCAACAATATCTGTTCCGGCTGAACTTATGGGCATGGGAAAATTATAATTTTTCTTATCATCCAGTAATCTCAATAAAGGATCTCTTTCTATTTCCTTTTTTAATTTCTCAATATCGATGGGAAGTTTGCTCTCCAGAAATATGGTCTCAAAATGCGAATAAAATGTGGGCACCCTTAATGTAGTGGCGAAAATATCTATTTTTTTATCCCCGAATATCTTTTTCGTCTCATTTGTCATCTTTATCTCTTCGTCGGAATAATCATTACCAAGAATATGCCCTATAAAAGGTACTACATTAAAAGCAATTGGGTGGGGATAGAATTTATTTTTTACGGATCTATTTTCAATAAAGTCCCTGGTCTCATCATATAACGCGCTTACTGCTCTTAATCCCGAACCCGAAACCGCCTGCAGTGTAGTTATAATGATCTTTTTTAAACCGTATGCCTCATAAATGGGGTCCAAAAAAAGCACCATCTCAATAGTAGAGCAATTGGGATTTGCAATGATCTTATCTTTTTTCTTTATTATCTTGCCATTTATTGATGGTACCACAAGTGGGATATCAAGCATCATTCTATGACCATTTGAATTATCAATTATTTTTCCTACTTTGCCTATGATCTTTTTTGCAAATTCAATGGCGAATTTTGCGGATATTGCAAAGAAAACAATATCATCGTCCATAGTTTCATCAAATTGCTCTACCTTGTATTTTTTCCCTCTAAAAGGAAATTTCTTTCCCAAGCTTTTATTTGAAGCAAAGAGCCGAAGCGAATCTACTTTTATGGGAGATACTTCCAAGAGTTCAAGCATTTTTTGGCCCACTGCACCCGATATACCGACAATGGATACCTTATATCCCATCAATAACCCTCTTTACCCAATTTCTTATACATTATCTTTTTGCCTTTCTCAACTCCGGGTTGATCAAACGGATCTATTTCCAAAAGTTTCGCAGTAAAGACAGTTAGGAGATATGAGAACATAATGGTCCTTCCCATTTCTTTTGGCGTTAATTTATCATATTGAATGAGAATATTTGGAACACCCAGATCGCTCAAACTTTCTAAGGTTCCGGCAAGTTCAATATCCAGTATCTCCTTGAATGATTTATTATGCAAATATGAAAATGCCTTCTTATCTATCTTTTCTTCTATATTAATATTTATTTCATCACTCAATTCTTCAAAAAAGATAAGCACCTTGTCCTTTGGACCTTCATTAAAAAGTTGAATGATCGAGTGCTGATCGGTTGGACCCACCGCAACAATAGGTGTTTGTCCAATGTGTTCGCCCTTTTTATTGATCTTTCCCAAGGATTCTCCCCAAAGTTGAATAAACCATTCACCAAATGTCTTTAGGCGTTTTACATAGGGCATTAATCCTAATATATTATACCCTTTTTCGTAAAAGTACATATTACAATGTCCAAATTCAAAAACATCAATGACTATGTCATTTTTTATATCGTCTAAATATTCTATAGCACCCTCTAAAAGCTCCATTACAGGAAATCCGGATAGATAAAGAGGAAAAAGTCCCACATTACTTAATACAGAGTACCTTCCCCCAAGTTCGGGAGGTATGCTTAAACTATTAAAATCATTTTCATTGGAATATTCCCTCAAATCGCCTGACATAGGATCTGTTATAAAAAATATCCTATTTTTCCATAGGTCCCCGAATTCGTTTTTTAATCTCTTAATTAAAAGAAGGGTTAATCCTGCGGTCTCAATAGTGGATCCGGATTTTGAAATGGAGATGACCAAACTCTTGGCTATATCAACAGTATTCAATAACTTATCTATTTCATATGGTTCGGTAGTGTCGAGAATATAAATCTTTTTATTAAAAAGATGCGGGAATGCGTCGTATATCATTTTGGTTCCAAGTGCAGAACCGCCAATACCCAAGATAATAATGTTTTCAAAATAAGGTAATACTGATTTTATTTCCTCATATTTTTTGACTCCATTCCCTATATGTTTGGAAAATGGAAAACCCTCCACATTCAGCTTTAATAAAAATTCCCCTCGTAACAAGCGACAATCCGCCGTGTTCTTATGCCTCAGTTCATCCAAGATCTTGCCAAATACTATTTTCATTGAAACCTCCTCAATAATGCAACGACACATCCCAAAATATTGATATATTTTCTTCTAATTATTGGATATTTATCATTTTCGGGCTTTAATATAACCATTTGGTCTTCAAAAAACACCCTCTTTACCGTTGTTTCACCCTCCAACATTGCAACTATAATATCCTTATTTCTTGCAAAATTTTGTTTTTTAATAATAACTATATCATTAGGTAGGATACCAGCGCCAAGCATTGAGTCGCCCTTCACATTTAAAGCGAAATAATCCCCTTCGGGGAAAAAGCTCTGGTCAAATGGCAAATAATAATCAATGTTTTCAGGACTTTCCAATGGTAATCCGGCTGATATTTCACCGATAAGAGGAATAAAAGCGCCATCATCAATAAACTCTTTTCTTATGACCAAGGTCCTGGCTCCACGGTTTCTTGTTATGTAATTTTTCCGAATTAAGGCACCCACTCTGTCAAATGCTGCTCTTATAGATATATTGAAATTATTCGATATTTCTTTTAATGTAGGAGTATATCCTTTGGATTTATAATAATCAATGATAAAATCAAGGGTCGATTTTTGTTTTTCTGTTATTAATTGATGGTTCATAATATCCCTTTGAGGTAAATATAATAATTGGTCATAGCATTAATAT